>CAZXKH010000008.1:0-18359 GCA_964641385.1 uncultured Clostridia bacterium
AGACCCGCTCAGCAGCGAGCACCCGAGTTGTACGGAGTACAGGCCTGGAAAGAGTATAGAGCAGGTTACAGAGGAGCCGGGGCTTGACACTATCTATAAGCTGGCCTCCAATGAGAACCCCCTTGGTCCATCACCAATGGTGGTGGAGGCATTAAAAAATGAGGGTGATCTACACCTTTATCCTCAGAAATCAAGCCCTGAGCTAAGAAGGAAGCTTGCTGATAAATGGAATCTTTCCCCGGAACAGATTGTGGTTGGTAATGGTTCAGATGAACTCATACTCCGTCTGGCTCAGGTGATGATCAACAGAGATGATCAGATACTCACTGCCACTCCCACCTTTAGTCAATATTCATTTGCCACCAGGCTGATGGGAGGTGAGGTCAAGGAGGTTCCCCTTAAGGATCATTGTTTTGACCTGGAGGCTATGGCCGGGGCAATTACTGACAGGACCCGCATGGTTTTTATCTGTAATCCTAACAATCCCACCGGGACAGCTGTCAGCAGTGATGAGCTGGAAGCCTTCCTGGAGCAGCTGCCTGAGGATATTCTGGTGGTTATTGATGAGGCCTATTATGAGTATGTGGAGGATGAAGACTATCCGCAGACAAAGGATCTTCTATCTTCTTACCCCCAGCTGATTGTTCTCCATACCTTCTCCAAACTTTATGGCCTGGCTGCTTTACGGGTGGGATACGCCTTTGTACATCCAGAGCTGGCCAGCTATCTGGAGAAGGCAGCTCCCCCCTTTGAGGTTAACCGGCCTGCTCAAAGGCTGGCAGGGCTGGCCTTAGAGGACAGAGAACACTATCAAAAAAGCAGGGAGCTGGCCTGGAAGCAGAAAGAGTTCCTCTATCGGGGGCTGGAGGAGCTGGGGCTTAGTTATCTGCCCACTGAGGCCAACTTTATCCTGATTGAAACCGGCCTTCCGGCCCAGAGGGTCTTTGAGCAGCTGATGGAAGATGGGGTTATTGTTCGCAGTGGAGAGCCTCTGGGATATCCACAGGCCATCCGGGTCACCATTGGTACCAATCAGGCCAACAGATGTCTCCTGGAGGCTTTGGATGAAATAATTAATGGACCAGGGAGGAATAGAAAATGATCGTAGTAATGAGTGTCAGAGCTACCGAGCAAGAGGTGCAAAAAGTAAAAGAGAGAATAGTAAGCCTTGGTTACCGCACTCATCTTTCTCAGGGTACTGCCCGTACCATCATCGGTATCATTGGTGATCCCGATGAAGATCTGAAGGAATCCATTGGAGCCATGGAGGGTATTGAACAGATTATCAGAATTATGAAGCCCTACAAGCTCTCAGGGCTTGATTTCCATCCCGAACCAACCAGGATCAGGGTTGGCCAGCACGTGGTGGGGGGAGAGCAGCTGACAGTTATAGCTGGTCCCTGTGCTGTGGAGAATGAGGAGCAGCTGATGGCTGCTGCCAGAATGGCGAAGAGGGGTGGTGCCAGCATGCTGAGAGGTGGAGCCTTTAAACCTCGAACCTCACCCTACAGCTTTCAGGGGCTAGGTGAGGAGGGATTAAAGCTCCTGGCAGAGGCCAGAAAGGAGACAGGCCTGCCGGTGGTGACTGAGCTTTTGGATCCCCATCACCTGGAGCTTTTGGATCAGTATGCCGATGTTTTTCAGATTGGTGCCCGCAACATGCAGAACTATACCCTGCTGCGGGAGGTGGGTAAGGCCAGTAAACCGGTCCTCTTAAAGCGAGGCTTAAACGCCACCTATAAGGAACTGTTAATGGCGGCAGAGTATATTCTTGAGGGAGGAAATGAGGAGGTAATGCTCTGTGAGCGGGGAATCAGAACCTTTGAGGACTATACGCGTAATACTCTCGATATTTCGGCAGTACCGGTCATTAAGGAACTAAGCCATCTGCCAATTATCGTTGATCCCTCCCATAGTGGAGGCAGGTGGCCCCTGGTAAACCCCCTTTCTAAGGCTGCCGTGGCGGCTGGTGCTGATGGGTTACTGGTGGAGATACATCCTCAGCCTGACCATGCCCTCTGTGATGGCCCTCAGTCCTTAAAGGAGGATAATTTTACCCAGCTGATGAAGGAGCTGGGTGCAGTTGCAGGCTCTGTTGGTCGTAAGCTTTAGTCGATGGAGAGTAGTTTTGAAGGGAGGAAACCTGTCCCTTCCCGGGCACAGGTGTATATATAGATGGTAAATAAACTGCAGAAAGCTGTAATAGTGGGGGTGGGCCTGATGGGTGCCTCTCTGGCCTGGGCCCTGAAAAGATGGACCACCATTGAAGATATAACAGGCCTTGATCCCAATAGAAGACATCTGCAGTATGCATTACAGCAGGGTTTTATCGACCGGGGTCTAAGCACCCCTGAAGAGAGAATTGGAGAGGCTGATCTTCTATTCTTTGCCACTCCGGTGCACCATATTATCTCCTCTTTTACCCAGCTAAGAGGTGGGCTGGAGGAGGGATGTATAGTGACTGATCTTGGCAGCACCAAGGGGATGATCGTCAACCGGATGGAGGAGCTGACAGCATCCAGCTTTCATTTTATAGGTGGCCACCCGATGACCGGTTCTGAGAAGAGTGGCCCTGAGAATGCTGACCCCCTGCTCTTTGAGAATGCAGTCTATGTCCTGACTCCCACTGAGAGAACAGATGAAGAGGCCCTGAAATCTTTGAAGTTTCTGCTGGAGGAGATTGGGGCCCGGGTTCTCTTGCTGACTCCAGAGACCCATGATCGGATTGTGGCCTCTGTCAGCCATCTGCCTCAGCTTTTGGCCACAGCCATTATTAACTGTATCTTTACTGGTCAGAGGGAGGATTCTCGGCTGGCTGCTCTGGCTGCTGGGGGCTTTAAGGATACCACCCGTATTGCCGGGGGCAACCCAAAGATGTGGAGGGGAATATTTTCTTCCAACAGAAAAGAGATCAGGGCTGTGCTTCAGTCTCTCCAGCAGGAGCTTGCCCGCTGGGAAGAGGCTTTGAAAGAAGGCGATTACCAGACTATAGCAGCCTGGCAAAAACAGGCCCGAAGCTATAAGGAAGAGATTCCCGAGCTGGAAAAGGGGCTGTTGCCAAGAGAGTTTGAACTGGTGGTCTCTATTCCAGACCGGCCACTGGCCCTGGGACAGATAACCACCCTGCTGGGGAAAGCCGGGATCAATATTGCTGATATAGGAATCTTAAAGATTAGAGAACGGGGTGGGGCCTTACGCCTTGTCTTTGACAGCTCCTCCGACAGGAGCAGGGCCCTGAACCTGCTGGAAGGGAAGGGTTATAATGTTGAGGCTTGAACAAAGGGATGATCAGGAAAGGCTGGTTGTTGAACCTGCCACTTCCATGCAGGGCAGCCTGAGGGTTCCCGGTGATAAATCAATCTCCCACCGGGCGGTGATGCTTGCTGCTGTAGCCCGGGGAGAGAGCCTGATTAAGGGTTTTCTTCCGGCTGAGGACACACTAAATACCCTTGGAGCGATTAAGTCCCTTGGGGTTAAGGTAGAAAAGGGGGCAGAGGGCTACCTGATTAGGGGAAGGGGTGGAGATTACTTTGAAGAACCCCGGGATGTAATGGAGATGGGTAATTCCGGTACCGGAATGCGTCTTTTGACCGGTATGCTGTCAGCACAGGGTGATGGATACTTTGTCTTAACCGGTGATGCTTCGCTTAGACAGCGACCAATGAAAAGGATTATTGGTCCCCTTTCCAGGATGGGAGGCAGGATCCTTGGGCGGTGTAACCACAGCTTACCACCTCTGACGGTGCTGGGTTCTGAGCTGGAACCAATTAATTACCGGCTGCCCATCCCCAGTGCCCAGGTGAAATCATCAATCCTGCTGGCAGCTCTATTTACTGAGGGTACCACTACAATCAAGCAACCATTGCCCTCTCGCGATCATACTGAAAGGATGCTCTCCTATCTGGGAGCTCAGATTGATTGCCAGGAGAATGAGATCAGACTTCAGGGACCGGCTTCTCTGCAGGGGGCTATCATAGATATTCCAGGTGATCTCTCCTCGGCTGCCTTTTTGCTGGTGGCCGGGATGCTGCTGCCAGAGTCCCGGCTGGAGCTAAGAGAGGTGGGGATTAACCCCACCCGCAGTGGCCTGCTTGAAATACTGCAAAGGATGGGTGCCTCCTTAACGCTCAGGGAGAGCAGGGAGCTGAGTGGTGAACCCCGTGGAGAGCTGGCAGTGTCGAGCAGCAGTCTGAGAGGAATAGAGCTGGGTGAGGAGGTCATCCCCCGCCTCATTGACGAGATACCGGTGCTGGTGGCAGCAGCGGTTTTGGCCAGGGGCCAGACGGTGATCAGGGGAGCAAAGGAGCTGAGAGTCAAGGAGACGGACCGGATAAAAGCCCTGGTTACTGAGTTTGGAAGGATGGGGGCCAGCATCCAGGAACTGGAGGATGGTATGATCATCGAAGGACAGGAGGAACTGCCAGGTGGTGTCACCTGTGAGAGCTATGGTGATCACCGAATAGCCATGGCTCTGGCCGTGGCCGGTCTTGCCAGCAGGAGGGGTGTTACCATCAGGAACTGGGAGTGTACCCATACCTCCTTCCCCGGTTTTGTAGAGCTGCTAAATAACACCATCAACTAAGAGCCGGTTATTATGTATCTTTTTCCCCTCTTTACTTCATGATATAGGTTAAAGGTAAAAAAAGAGGGGATGATGGGATTTGGAACGGGGTGAATGGAATTCCAGAGTTGGTTTTATTCTGGCCACCACCGGTTCAGCAGTTGGCCTGGGCAATATCTGGCGTTTCCCCTATGTGGTGGGCACCAGTGGAGGAGGGGCCTTTGTCCTGGTCTTTACTCTGATTATGTTCCTGATCGGTATTCCCCTGATGATGGGTGAACTGGTGCTGGGGAGAGCCAGTCATCGTAATCCGGTGGGTGCCTTTAAGGCCCTTGCTCCTGAGAGCAGCTGGTGGCTGGCAGGGCTGTTACAGGTGGGAGCAGGAATCCTGATACTATCCTATTATTCGGTAATTGCCGGCTGGTCGCTGGCCTATTTTTTTCGAACGGCCAGAGGTGGGTTTTTAGGGCTTGATAACCAGATGATGGCCGAAGAGTTTAACAGTCTGGTTGGGGCTGGACTGCAGCCACTACTCTGGCATGCTTTCTTCATGGTGGTAGTGGTGGTGATAGTAATTGGTGGCATCTCAGGTGGTATTGAGCGCTGGTCCAGGATACTGGTGCCCCTTTTCTTTTTACTGATTCTTTTCATGCTTTATCAGGTACTTCAGCTTCCAGGGGCCAGGGAGGGGCTGGTCTGGTTTCTCAGGCCAGATATATCTCAGCTCAACATGCGTATTCTTCTGGGGGCCATCGGTCAGGTCTTCTTTTCTTTAAGCCTGGGAATGGGGGCCGTATTAACCTATGGCAGCTATCTCTCTTCAGAGGAGAATATCCCGGAGAATGCCCTCTATATCTCACTGGCTGATCTTGTTTTAGCTCTGTTGGCAGGTATGATCATTATTCCCGCTGTCTTTGCCTTTAATCTGGAGCCTGATGCCGGTCCTGGTCTGATTTTTATCACCCTGCCGGCTATCTTTAATCAAATGCCGGGAGGAGTACTTTTTGGCAGTATCTTTTTCCTGTTTCTCTCCATTGCCGCTCTGACCTCTGCCATCTCACTGCTGGAGGTGGTAGTCTCCTATCTTATCGATGAGTGGAAATTAATGAGAGCCAATGCTGCCCTGCTGGCAGGGTTGGCTATATTTCTGCTGGGGATCCCCTCTTCACTTTCCCAGGGGAGGATAAATATTTTTATTCTGGGATACAGTTTTTTAGATTTTGCCGATCTGGTGGCCTCAGATATTGCCCTGCCCCTGGGGGGATTGTTACTGACCATCTTTATTGGCTGGAAATGGGGAAGAAAAGAAGCAAATAAAGAGCTCCACGAATTTGTTCTGGCTGAGGCCTGGGGCTATTTAATTAAGTATCTAATTCCCCTGGCCATGATCTATGTCTTCTTTTCTAATCTCATATAGGATTAATTATCCTTCCTTTTTATTGACATCTGAAAATAAAGATGTTATTATAACCTCAGACTCTATTATCTGATTTTTTGTCTTTTAAGGAGGGAATTACCTTGTCAGAGAAGCTGGTGGTGGCCATTGATGGTCCTGCAGGGGCCGGGAAGACAACAATTGCACGACAGGTGGCAGGTGAACTGGGGTATACATATATCGATACTGGTGCCATGTACAGGGCTATTACTCTCCGGGCACTGCGGCAGGGAATAACCAAAAATGAAGCTTCCGTCAGTGAGATGGCAGGCAAGAGTCAGATTTCCTTTCAGAAGAAGGAGAAAAGGAATTCACAGCCAAGGGTATTTCTCGATCATGAAGATGTGACAGAGCTGATCAGAAGACAGGAGGTCAACGAAAATGTTTCTCTGGTCTCCAGTTACCCCGGTGTGCGGACTGCCATGGCCAGGGAACAAAAAAGACTGGCCTCCAGGCGCCGGGTGGTTATGGAGGGTAGAGATATTGGAACCCATGTCCTTCCTTCGGCCAGACCCAAGATCTTTTTAACTGCCTCTCTTGATGAGCGTGCCAGGAGAAGATATCAGGAGCTTAAAGAGAAGGATTTGCTGGAGGGAATGACCCTGGAAGAAGTTAAATCAGACCTGGAGAGAAGAGATAAACTCGATTCAACCAGGGATTTTGCTCCTCTAAAAAAAGCCGAGGACGCAATAGAGGTTGATTCCACCGAGCTGACCATTTCGCAGGTGGTGGAGGTCATTGTAGACATTTGCTTAAGAACGGCTGTGGTTTAAGTATTAAGGAGGAGACTTGATGCTGGGTTCGATGCTCTACCGGGTAATTAAAGGACTACTTAAAATAGTTATTTTGGTTTTTTATAGATTAGAGATTGAAGGGCAGGAGAAGATTCCACAGCAGGGGTCACTGATTGTGGCCGCCAACCATGTCAGCTATATGGATCCTCCGGTTTTAGGGAGTGCCATTAATCGACAGGTGCACTTTATGGCCAAGGAGGAGCTATTTAAAAACCCGATTATGAACTGGATCTATCATCAGATTGGCACCTTTCCGGTTAAAAGAGGGAAGGCGGACCGTAAAGCCATTAAAAGGGCCTTAGAGTTATTAAGGGATGATAAAGTGCTGGGCCTCTTTCCAGAGGGAAGTAGAGGTACTAAGGATGTTCAGCTGGGAGTGGTGATGATGGCCCAGAAAACTGGGGCCCCCATCCTGCCTGTGGCCCTGCTGAACACGAATCGAAAAGAGGCCAGGGGGCCAATTAAGGTGCGGATTGGAACTCCCATCCAGTTTGAGAAAAGGGGGCGTTTATCCCGTAAGGAAAAACAAGAGCTGGCAGAAGAGGTGATGGATAGGATTTATACTCTTTATAATGGTTAAATTATTTGAAATAAGGAGGAATTAATGTTTTTATGACGAATGATAATAAAGGGTTATCCCATGATCTATAAATAAATGAGGTAATAATGGGAATAATACCGGTGATCTACTAATCTGAATTATTTTTCGATCTGATCTGGCAGGTTTGTGGGCTGGGGAAGGAGGTGATGGTTCTGAAGATAGCAGTGGCTGACCAGGCAGGATTCTGTTTTGGTGTGCAGCGGGCCATTGACATCACCATGGAGGCATCAAGGGAAAACCATTCAAATCTTTATGTCCTTGGACCTCTGATCCACAATCCCCAGGTTGTATCGCAGCTGGAAAAGAAGGGTGTTCGTTTCATCAATGATTTTGACTGGCTTGATAGGGGACGACTCATCATTCGTTCACATGGTGTGGCTCCAGAAATTAAGGAGCAGGCAGCCAGCAGAGGACTTAAGATCATTGATGCAACCTGTCCCTTTGTTTCCAAGGCTCAGAACTATGCTCACCACTTATATCAGCAGGGCTACCAGGTGCTGATTAGTGGTGATAAGAATCATCCAGAGGTTACAGGAATCCTTGGTTATACCGACTATCACGCCTTTGTGATCGAAAAAATAGAGGACCTGGAACAGATCGATCTGGAAGAGAAAGTTGGTGTTGTAGCGCAGACAACTCAGTCAGTAAATAAATTCGAAAGGTTAATATCGTTATTAGTGGGGAGAGCAGAGGAGCTTAAAATTTTCAACACAATCTGTACCACCACAGAAAAGCGACAGAGTGCAGCTCTCAATCTGGCAGAGAAAATGGACATAATGTTTGTCATCGGAGGATATAATAGTGCCAATACCTCCCGGCTGGCTACGATTTGCGGCGAGACGGGTACCGAGACTCACCATGTCGAGACTGCACATGATTTAAAAAGGCACTGGTTTAAGGGGAAGGAAAAAGTTGGGGTCACGGCTGGAGCTTCGACTCCGAAATGGATTATTAAGGAGGTTGTCAACTCAATGAAAGAGTTTGAAGAAAACTATGAAGAGACAGAGGAGATGGATAATATTAATCCGGAAGAAGATAAGGTAATAGAAGAAGAACAAGAGATTAACAATGAGATAGATCAGGACACACCTGAGCCTGAAGAAAGTGAGGAGCAGGAGGAGGCAGAGGAAGTAGTTGAAGAGGAACCGGTACTTGAGGAAGAGACAGCTGAAGTAGATGAAGAGCCGGAACTGGAGGATGAAGTAGAGGAAGCTGAGGAAGAAGTAGAAGAGGAAGAGGAAGAAGAAGAGGAAGAAGAGGTTGAAGATCAGGAACAGGAAATGGCTGATATGGATTATGAAGGTACCTTCCGAGAATTCAGGAAGGGTGAGGTAGTAGAAGGCACCGTGGTCCAGATTAAGGATAACGATGTCTATGTGGATATCGGATATAAGACCGAAGGTATTATCCCCATCCGCGAGCTTGATTATAAGCCGGTTACATCCCCCACAGAAGTTGTATCTGAGGGTGACGAGATCGAGGTCTTTGTTCTCAAGCTGGAGGATGATGAAGGCAATCTAATTCTATCCAAGAAAAGGGTAGACTATGAAAGGGCCTGGGAAAGGGTTATTGAGGCCTATAAGAATGATGAAGTAATAGAGGGTGAGGTTACCAAGGTGGTTAAGGGAGGTCTGGTCGTTGATCTGGGACTGAGAGGATTTATCCCCGCCTCCCATGTGGCCATTGAGTATGTTGAAAACCTTGATCAGTATGTTGGTCAGGAATTACGGCTGAAGGTGATCGAGGTTGAAAGGCAGAACAATAATGTTGTCCTGTCTCGCAAACAGGTCCTGGAACAGGAAAGGTCTCAGATGAAGGAAGAGACCCTTGACAGCCTGGAAGAGGGTCAGGTAATCGACGGTAAAGTAACCAAAATCGTTGATTTTGGTGCCTTTGTGGATATTGGTGGAGTAGAGGGTCTGCTTCATATCTCAGAAATGTCCTGGGGTAGAATAGGTCATCCCTCAGAGGTTGTTGAAGAAGGGGAAGATATCCAGGTAAAGGTACTTGGTGTTAACCGTGAGGAAGAACGTATTTCTCTTGGTTTAAAGCAAATCCTTCCCGATCCCTGGGATGACTTTGTTGAAGAGCACTATGAGGGCGAAGTAGTCAGTGGAACCATCACCAAACTGGTTAGCTTTGGTGCCTTCATGAAGCTGGAAGAGGGGATTGAGGGACTAATTCATATCTCTCAGCTTTCTCATCGCCATATTCCTACTCCTGATGATGTAGTCAGCGTGGGTGATGAGGTCAATGCCAAGATAATCAATATTAATAAGGGAGAACGCAAGGTTGGTCTGAGCCTCAAGGAGGTAGAGGATACTACTACTCCAGAACCTGAAGAGGCTGACGAAGGAGGTATTACCATCGGTGACATGGTGGGAGATATCTTCAACGACCTTGATAATGATAGGGATTAACTGCTTTTATCATTAAATATAACTGGCCCCTCCACTCTATTCAGGTGGTGGGGTTTTTTCTTTGTACCGGCAAAAACAATAAATGGTATTATATGTTTGCTCCCTGCCTTGATGTCCGTGTATAGTTCTTTCTAATTGGGGGAACTTTAATAAAAAATAAGTCAGGGGAGGCTAAAATGCCTTTTGGAGTTGTGCTTTTACTGGTGGTTGCCTTTATAGTCTATCTGGGATATGCTCAGCGAATACTTGATCGCTTACACCTTACCGATAGGGCTGCTCTGGTTTTAATTGCTCTTATTATCCTGGGCAGCTTCATCGATTTGCCCATCATGACTGCTCCTGAGGTAAGTGTTAATGTGGGTGGAGCTCTGATCCCGGCGGGAATTGCCATCTATGTCTTAAGTCGTGCCGATACTAAGAGGGAGCTCTTGCGGGGAATAATAGCTGCTCTGGTTACCGGAGTATCAATCTACTTGATTGCCATCTACTATGATTTCGGTCATGGAAGGAGGGATCTGGTAGATCCTACCTATATCTTTGCTCTGGTGGCCGGAACTGCCGGTTATCTGGCAGGTCGCTCCAGAAGGTCGGCCTTTGTGGCCGGTGTGCTGGGTTTTCTTCTCTATAACATTATGCACCTGGGGCGGATGCTGGCCAGGGATCTGCCGGGACAGCTAATGATTGGTGGGGCCGGAGCACTGGATACTATTGTCCTTGCTGGACTTCTGGCTGTGGGACTGGCCGAGCTTGTAGGTGAAACAAGAGAAAGGATACAGGGTGGTCCCCTTCTTAATGAAGAGCGCAGGGAAGCTTTCGATAATCCTGAAGCCCATGGGGACCAGAAAGATAATGGAAGGGGTGAGGATTAAATGAAGCAAGTTATACTGCTTTTTCTGGCCCTTTTTTTGATTATTGCTTCTTCAGTTTCAGCTGTAGAGGGGGAGATAAATTACTATACAGTCTATGATCAGGATCGGGAGGTAGTCTTTTATTCAGCCGAATACGAGATCACCACTGGAGATCGTTATATAGATCAACAAAACCGCGAGTATCTGGTAGTAGAGGTTGATGATCAAAAGCGTGAGGCTGTGGCCGAAGATCAGGGGACTGTACAGCTGGTTAATTTAGAGGAAGAAAAGCTGGCAGCCAGGTTTTCAGCCCCCAGTCCCTATTACACCCAGGATCAGGGTAACAGGAAAGTGGCCATCTTCCATACCCACAGTGAGGAATCCTTTGTTCCAACAAGTGGTACTCACGATAAGCCCGGTGAAGGTGACATCTTTGAGGTGGGAGAGGAATTTAAGGAAACCTTAGAAAAGATGGGGATCAGTGTACTGCACTCCCTAAATACCCATGATCCCAGAGATGCTGCCTCCTATGATCGTTCAAAGCCAACTGCCAGAAAGTTATTGGAGAAAAACCCTGATGCCCTCTTTGATATTCATCGGGATGGTGTCCCCAACCGTGAGGAGTATACTACCAGCATCGAGGGTAGTGACACAGCCATGGTGACCTTTGTTGTCGGACGACAAAATCCTAATATGGCAGTTAATGAGGAGTTTGCCAAGGAACTGAAAGCTGCTGCTGATAAAATGTATCCCGGCCTGATTAAGGGTATCCTCTTTGCCAACGGCAAGTACAACCAGGAACTCTCTCCCAATTCTCTCCTTTTTGAGATCGGTACTCATCTCAATTCCCTGGAGGAAGCACAGCTGGGGGCAACCTATCTGGCAGAGGTTGTTGCTGATTTCCTTTACGGACGTGGCGAGGCTGCAGGGCCGGGAGCATCCCGAAGCCTTGGCCAGCAGAGGTCAGCACTGGTTACTATCTTCTGGATTCTTTTTGTTGCTCTGGGTGGAGGTGCCCTCTTTCTTTATCTTAACGAAGGCAGCTGGAGTAAGGTTTTAGGGCGTTTAAAGACTTTTTTTAAGACAGAGTATGCTGATCTTCTAGACAGGGATGACAGTGATCATGAATAGGGAATGGATATAGATTGAGAGAGCTTTTTGGGGGACAAAATGAACTCTATGTAATTGCTTTCAGCCTGGGAGTAGGGTTTCTGGTGAGGTTTTTAATGCTCAGGGTGGATTATCGACAGTATCCCAGCTATCCGGCTGGATATGCCACCCACCTGGCCCTGGGCTTTGTTGCTTCCTCTCTGGGGGCAGTTGCCTTTCCTGCCCTGCTGGCCAGGGATTATGTTGCAGTAACCTTTCTGGCCCTTGCTGCACAGCAGTTCAGAGAGGTCCGGGATATGGAGCGCAAGAGCCTGAAGGGGATGGACAAGGATGAGCTTGTACCCCGCGGTGAACCATATATAGAGGGCATTTCACGCCTCTTTGAGGCCCGCAACTATCATGCCATGATCACGGCTCTGATCACCGCCCTTGCCTATCACTATCTAAATCTCCTGGCCGGTATTTTTCTGGGCCTTCTGGTGGCAGGAGTTTTTTATCGAATGATGCTTACCCTAACCATTGATGATATTGCCAGGGTGCGGGTAACGGAGATCAAATATCTGGGACCTGGAGGCAAGAACCTGGCCATAGAAGATGAGGTCTTGATGAATGTGGGTGAGGAGGAGGCGCTGGAAATCTGGAAGAAGAGAGGCATGGGTTTCATACTGGAGCCCAGGGATGATCGGGGCAGGGCTACCCTCGCCCCTATGGGGCAGCGGCAGGCAATTTTGCATGAGGTATCCAGCCAGCTGGGTGTAGTCTATGATTATGGTTACCAGCACTTTACTCCTCTGGCCAGGCTTGATATCTTTACCGGCAGGGTATATATTATCATCCTGCCCATTGAACCTGACCCCAAATGCATGGTGCAGGCCATTGGCAGTGTACCGGTACTTGAAGGGTCAGCCAGGGAACCGGAGAAATCAGAAGCTGGTAAGAGGGCAGCGGATTGAGAGAGGAGATACTTATGGAGGAGATAATAGCCATTGTTACCACCAGTGATAACAGGGATAAGGTGGCAGGTAATGTTCCCATTATCTTTGCCGAGGATCAGTCGGAGCTGGAGTATGTGGCCATGTTAATCTCCAGGATTACTGTCTCCATGGTTCATGATCTGGGTAATGGAGTCAGGTTACTGGTCAAACATTAGATGAATTATATTTACATAGAGAGGGAGGGGCCCTTCTATTCCCTGCTGGCAGCGGGGATACATCTGGGAATAATTGAAGATCAAGGCCTGGAGTCAGTGTATGACTGGTTTTCTCTTTTCTTTCCACTCCCTTCTTCAGCAGAGGGGAGGTTTATTTTAATGGGCATCGATGACAGGGGGGATAGGGTATACATTCTTATCACCAGAGGCTATGCTGAGATTATCAGGCGCATGTCAGTCGGTTTGAAGAGTTTTTTTAAGATTCATACTGAGGAGTGTTTTGTATCACTATCCGGTCTTTACAGCTGGCCGCTGAAACTTATTATGCTGCCTGGCAGCGTACTGGTCAGGACAGCCTGGGGTAGATCAATGCTCCTTCGGGAGGCAAGGGCTGTGCTGCCGGCAATAAAGGAAAGGGTAGAGAAAAGGAAGAATTGGACTGATGGTTAAAGGGGTTATTTATCACTGTTATGCCAGTGCACACACCTCACTGGTGACAGCAGCTATCCATACCGGTCTTCTACCGGCAACCAGGGTGGCAACCAAAAAAGAGATAACCGGGCTTTCTTCCTTTGATCGGGTACCAGACTCACAGATCGGCAGTCCTCATTTTTTTGGTTGTGATTTAAGTGGCTATCAGGTTATGGCCCTGGGCATGGGAGGGGGGACAGAGCTAGTCAGGCGTGCACTTTACAGCTGGTTAACAATCCATAATCTGCCCATCAATTCCTTAATGCTGGTCAACCTGATGCCCCATATTCACCCTCTGACCAGAATAGGGGGTTTTATGTCCCGGAGGCTGGGGATAGTGATCCCTGGCCGCTGGCTGACTGTGAGGGGTATTCAGTGTAAATACAGGCATTATTTAAAGCTGGTGAGAGAAGTTAAGTTCAGACTGGCAGCTTCATTCCCTTGACTAAAGGATAGAAATATAGGATAATGTAACATGATCGGAGGTTTTTTATATGTCAGGAGCAGAGATTGCAGCAGTCTATCCCCATAGTATAGCTGAGAACTATGGTCTCAGGGAGGGTGAGGTGATTCTGGCTCTTGATCAAGAGCCCCTCTCTGATTATCTGGGATATAAGTACGCCAGCTTTGGTTCCAAAATCAGGCTCAGATTATGGAGAGAGGGAGCAGGGGAGAGGACTCTTTTGATCGAAAAGGAGCCCGGAGAACCTCTGGGCCTGCAGTTAAAGGGCTATATCTATGATCAGCTGCAGGAGTGTGCCAATAACTGTCTCTTCTGTTTTATCGATCAACAGCCGGAGGGCATGCGCCCTGCCCTGCGAAAAAAGGATGATGATTATCGTTTTTCCTTTTATCAGGGCAGTTTTATTACTATGACCAACCTCAGTGAGGATGATTTTCAACGGATAGAAAGAGAACATCTGAGCCCCCTTTATATCTCAATCCATACTACCAATCCCCGGCTGAGGAAAAGAATGCTTGAGAACCCCAGAGCCGATAAGATATTAACACAGCTGAGACGACTGCATGAGGCAGGAATCTCCTTTCATGGCCAGATGGTGCTCTGTCCCGGTATCAATGATGGTGATCAGCTGGAACGCAGTATAGAGGAACTAAGGGAGTTTTTCCCCGCCCTGGCTTCACTGGGCTTGATACCAGTTGGCCTAACCAGGTACAGCAATCAAGAGCTAAGGCCCTATTCTCCTCAGGAGGCCAGCAGACTGATTGAAAGAGTAAATGAGTGGCAGCAGGATCTCAGGGAGAGCTACGGCAGGTCCTTAATCTATGCCGCTGATGAGCTCTACCTTAAGTCAGACAGTCAGCTGCCTGAGGTTGATGAGTACGATGGTTTTCCCCAGTATGAGAATGGTGTTGGTATTGTCAGCTCCTTTTATCAGGAGTATAATCAATTGCGTAATGAAGGCTTAAAACTGCCGGAGAGAGATTTTAATCTGGTGACCTCATCCCTGGGATACAGGGCTCTATCTCCTCTACTGGAGGAGCTGGAAGCTGATTATGGCCTTAAACTTCACCCCTTAGTGATTGAGAATCGCTTCTTTGGTCCTCAGGTTACGGTGACAGGCCTTTTAACCGGTCAGGATATTATAGAACAGGTAAATGAGAAGAGTTTGATGGGAGAAGTGCTCCTGTTACCTGATATTCTGCTCAATGATGACCATCTTTTTCTGGACAACATTCACCTATCACGGTTGAGAGAGAGCCTGGAGCAGGAGGTCATTCTTCTCCCCTCAGATGCAGGTGGCTTTTTATCCCAACTGGAAGAGTTAGGAGCTTAGAAATTATGAATCCAATTGTAGCTATTGTTGGTAGACCCAATGTGGGTAAGTCTACTCTCTTTAACCGTCTGGTGGGTAGCAGGGTTTCCATCGTTGAAGGGAAACCCAGGATCACCAGGGATCGTATTTATGGTGAAGTGGAGTGGCTTAATGAGAGTTTTCTGCTGGTTGATACCGGTGGCCTTCATTTTGAATCCGGTGAACTGGTAAAAGAGGTTAAGAGGCAGACCCAGCTGGCAATTAGAGAGGCAGATCTAATCTACTTTTTAGTTGATGGCCGGGAGGGTCTGACAACGGCTGACCATGAGGTTGCCCAGCTGCTTCGGAAATCAGGCAAACCGATTTTGATGGTGGTCAATAAGATCGAAAACCAGCGATTATGGAAAGAGGAGAGTTATCAGTTTTATGAGCTGGGTTTTAAAGAGATAGTACCTGTCTCAGCCGAACACGGCAGAAATACTGGTGATCTGCTGGATATGACCATCGAGCATCTGCCCCAGCTCTCGGAAATAGAATGGGAGTCAGACTTAAAGGTAGCTTTGATCGGACGGCCCAATGTAGGGAAATCATCTCTACTAAACTCCCTTTTGGGGGAGCAGCGGGTGATTGTAGATCAGGTGCCCGGAACCACCAGGGAGGCAGTTGACACCTTCCTGGAGCGGGAGGGGCTAAGATACCAGCTAATAGATACAGCCGGGATGCGTAAACGAAGTAAGATTAAAGATCCCGTTGAACATTACAGTATTATCAGGGCTCTGAGAGCTGTGGATCGTTCTGATTTGGTACTCTTTTTGATGGATGTGGAGTCAGGGCTTGGAAAGCAGGATAAAAAGATCGCCGATTATATCATTCGACAGGGGAAGGGTCTTTTGATAGCGGTAAACAAGATGGATCTGGTTGATGATATATCATTTTTCCAGCAGCTTTTTCTGCGGGAATTAAAGGCCCGGGCCACATTTCTTTCCTTTGCACCAGTAATCTTTATCTCAGCTCTTACTGGTTATAACCTTCACACTATCTGGGAGCAGCTTGATCTCTTACAGAAGGAGTACAGCCGTGAGGTTAGTACCAGCAGTTTAAACAGTGTTATTGAGGATGCAAAGCAGGTTAACCAGCCTCCCATTAGCAGGGGGAGAAGCCTAAAAATCTATTATGCTACCCAGGTGGGGACTTCACCACCAAGGTTTATTTTCTTTGTTAATGATCCCGTCCTGGTTAAGGACTCCTATCAGAGGTATTTGAAGAACTCAATTCGGCAGGCCTTCGGCTTTACCGGTATTCCCCTGCAATTTATCTTCAGAGCCAGGGAATCAAGGGCTGCCAAAGATCATGAAAGCAGGTGATGAATAAATTTGTCTTTAATACTCTTGTTATTGTTTATTTTGTGCTATCTTATCGGGGCCATTCCCAGTGGTTATTTGATGGTTAAGGCTGTCAGGGGCGTGGATGTCAGGGAGTATGGAAGTGGAAATATTGGGGCCACCAATGTCTACCGGGTGATGGGCCTTAAAATGGGACTGCTGGTGGCTCTGGCTGACATCTGTAAGGGCATGCTGGGGGTACTTATTATCAACTGGTTGATCATCAACCAGGAGCCAGTCTTTCTATTGCTGGGTGGTGTCTTTACCATTGCCGGCCATAACTGGTCAGTATTTCTTAAATTTGAAGGAGGCAGGGGGGTTGCCACTACCTGTGGTGTATTGATAATTCTCGTCCCTCCAGTGCTTTTAATAGTCTTTTTGCTCTGGCTGCTGATAGTAATTACCTCTCGATATGTGTCTGTAGCTTCACTGGCGGCTGCCTTTTTGCTACCACCCCTTTTACTTGTCTTTAATTATCCCTTTAGTTACTTTATATTCTGTCTTATCCTATCTATTTTTGTAATCTACCGTCACCTTGAAAACATAAAGAGGCTTTTAAAGGGTAAGGAAAACAGACTTTCCTGGCCTCCCAGGAAGATGGAGGAGTGAATGGAACAATGGATAAAATAGCTATTATTGGTGGTGGCAGCTGGGGTACAGCTCTGGCTATTTCACTGGCCCGTAAGGATTACCGGGTGCAGCTCAGATTACGAGAGGAGAATAGCCGGCTCCTAAAACAGATCAATGAAGAAAGAAGCAACGAGGATTATCTTCCAGGAATCGAATTACCGGAGGGAGTAGAGGCTACCACCAGCTACCAGGAGGCAATCACAGATAGCAGGCTGCTTATCTTTGCTGTTCCCTCTCATGCCCTGCGTCAGACAGTAAGGGATATTGAGGGCCTTCTTGCTCCTCAACTTCCCCTTCTCAATGCTGCCAAGGGCCTGGAGGAGGGAACGCTGCTCAGGATGTCAGAGGTCATGCTGGAGGAGCTTGGCCCAGATTTTTTGGATCAGATAGCTGTTCTTTCAGGCCCCACTCATGCCGAGGAGGTAGCCCGCAGTATTCCCAGTTCGGCAGTAATATCTTCCAGTTCTCAGGAGCTGGCTGAGAGCATCCAGGGGGTTATGATCTCTGATAACTTTCGCCTCTATACCAATCCTGATCTGGTTGGTGTAGAGCTGGGAGGGGCCATCAAGAATATTATTGCCATTGCAGCAGGAATAATTGATGGTTTACAGTACGGTGATAACACCATTGCAGCCCTGATTACCAGAGGGCTGGCAGAGATAGCCCGTCTGGGTAAGGCTATGGGTGCTAATCCCATGACCCTCTCAGGCCTGGCCGGAATGGGTGATCTGGTTGTTACCTGTACCAGCAAACATAGCCGGAACCGTAGTCTGGGATATAAGATAGGAAGGGGCCGTACCCTTCAGCAGGCACTGCAGGAAATGGAACAGGTGGCAGAAGGGGTACGGACAGCCCGTGCTGCCCTGGCCTTCTCCAGGGAGCTGAGGGTGGAGATGCCCATTACCAGAGAAGTAAACAAGGTGCTCTTTGAAAACAAGGAACCCTCTCTGGCGGTTAAGGATCTAATGCAGAGGGGGCCAAAGGAAGAGCTGGGAGACTACATTTAAAGGGAATGATCCTTCAACCTTTACTAATAGCTGGCCAGTATTCCGGGATTTCCTGGATACTGATGCCGGCTTTTTTTATTATTTTGATGGTCATAATCCCCTCCCCTGATCATATATATATATTGATATTAACCTTGTCTATCTTTTGGTGTTATAACTTAAAAACTTAAAGAAG
>CAZXKH010000009.1:0-16237 GCA_964641385.1 uncultured Clostridia bacterium
TAATAACCAACCCAGTAGTTTTACTACCTGGATCGATTTTAACTCTGTATTTTCCTGTATCAGTATCCTCGTCAGGCATTAGAGAAGGTTGCCTCTAACAAGAATCTTTCTCTGACTGAGACAATGGGTGTTGTTACCCATTACCATCAGTTTAAACTTAAACCGGGAGTGAATCGATAATTAAAGTGTGTATGGGAATAGCCTGTCATGTCAGAGGGAGTGCCAGCACCCTGGAGGCACTGGAAGGAGAATTGCAGGTTAAGATGTCTCCAAAATAATGGAGCTAAAGATTGAACAGTCAAGGTACAAAAGGCACAGGTTAATCTTTGATACAGATTTGTCAAGGGGAAGCCTATCGATGGTAGAAGCTGGTCAGGAATAAAGGCTGTTTGTTGTTGCTTGAGCGACCAGTTTCTTTTTTCTTTGCATCTTCGGAGGGGAAGGCTATTAGAGTTGGATAGCTAATCCACCAGGGAAAACTTATAGGTGGTCTTCAAAGAAGTCTATTACTTTTTCCAGATAGAGGTCGGGATGAATATTAAAGGCTCCTACATGGCCTGCCTCAGGTACCAGCCAGAGCCTATCTTCTGGAGTGTTGCTGGTCCGGTAAAGCTTTTGGCTGTTTTGGAAGGGAATCTCCCCGTCTGTTTTGCCGTGAATAAAGAGGATGGGAGTCTTTGTCTCTGTGACGGCCTCTATGGGTCGGACCTCACGGGGATCAAGATTCCAGAGGGGGGTGGCAAGGTTAAGTATTAGCCAGTTAAAGGGAAAGGCCGGCAGATCGGACCAGAGGGGCAGGTTTTCCTCCAGATATGGTTTCAGGTCGGCAAAGGAGCTATCCATTACCACTGCCTTAATTTCCGGTGCCTCTGCTGCTGCCAGAGCTGAGGTGGCCGCACCCATGGAAAACCCTATCAGGCCTAGAGAGGGTTTTTCTTCAACAGTTGCCTGGATGTAATCAATGGCTCCCAGCAGATCTTTTTTTTCGTATAGCCCGATGGAGGTTATATCCTTCTCTGACTGACCAGAATTTCGGAAATCGAAGAGCAATATTCCATAGCCCCTTTGGGCCAGCTTTTCTGCCAGGTTTATCTTTTCTGTCCGGTTGCTGCCATAACCATGGGCAAAGATCAGGTATTTATTCTCTTCGGTGGCCGGTATCAGCCATCCCGACAGCTCAAGCCCCTTGTCTCTGCTGCTAAAGCTTACCTCAGTGTAGTCTGCTGAGGGTTCTTCAGTTACCGGCAGGCGCTCTGGATTGACCATATTGTGGGTAGTGTAGAGGGAGATACCCATTAGTACCAGCAGGATAACAGTAATCAGTATTAATCCAGCTTTCCTGTAATTGTACAGACTCCCTTTTTTACTGTTATCATCCATTCTTTCTTCACCTCTCTCTATCGATACTCAGCATCAATTCACTGGTACAGCTTAGAGCCTGCACCAGGTTTTCTTCACTTACCCTTTCAGCAGTATCGGTAATCCAGTGCCAGTGGGGGAGGTGTCCCTCACTATCCTCTGCTCTCAGGCTAATGGATTCCAGACCGCGAACCATGGCGGCCAGGGCATCGGTGTTCATCAGTCTGTTTTCAGCGGGAGATAGCCTGAGGTTTTTCTCAGTATTTAAGCGCTGCAACTCTTTAACCATCCAGGGAGAAGAGGGGAAGAGCTTCAACATTCCCTCTCCGGTTGTATATTTCATTTGACCGATACCTATGTTATCCAGGTTAATCAGGGATGCTCCCTGAAGAGAATCGTGGTGATTATTCAGCAGCGAGATCAGGCCGTAACAGCCCGCTTCCTCACAGCCGGTGGCCACCAGCCAGACTGAACTTTCCTGCAGGGGATTTCTCTTCAGGCTTTCTGCTAATCCCAGTAAGACTGCCACTCCGGAGGCATTGTCATTGCCTCCGGCTACATCTTTACCCCACAGTTCCCGATGAAGGAGAACCAGCATATTTCCCAGCAGATAGATGGCTGCTGCCGCCATCAGATATCCTGCTGCAGCAGTGGGCCCCAGGGCCAGCTGCAGGATAATGAGCAGTGGAATTAGGGCCAGAGAGAATATCAGCAGCAGAAAGCTTTTTCTAAAACCTCTGACCAGGGCAGGATGGAAGTGGATTCCTGCCCTTGAGCTGTCATAGTGAGCGGTAACAACAATTGTTTTCTGGGCCTTCTTTATGGGTTTGAAATGGGCGATAATATTCTGGCTATTCTTCTGTGGCAATAACCGGCTGAGCAGAGGCCAGGAATTAACCTCAAGAACAAAGACAGTTAGGCTGACAAGGCTCAAAGGCAGTCCCCACCAGAAAAGCTCCTGATGGGCAGTAAATGCAGCCATAATGGTAATCCCACAGAGCAGGATAAAGGTCCAGGAAAAGCTAACCGGAGAGCGAAAGCCTTCCATATCAACCCTGTCTGCCAGGGGAGATAAAATATCCCTCAGATAGAGGGCTGCCCGGTGCTCATTCTCAGAGGTGGGTGGGCGAGGACCTATTATCTCTGCCAGATGATGCACGTACTTCTTCATTTTTTTGGGGAAGACAATCGGTTAACGGGATAATCTCCCCTTTCCTCCTCTCAAGGGTTATTTTAGCCTGGGAAAAAACCTCATAACACTGTATTCTATATTTTTCCTTGGGTTCCTTTATTGCCGTTAATTTAATTATTTTCTTTGTCCTGTAATAGATATTTCTCTTTAAGTGAGGATTCTTTGCTAAAGAGCTGCAATAAAGGTAGCCAATTGCAGATAATAATCCCTGGAGATGTTCTTTATAAGGGGGAGGGGAGCTCTTTGTCCTTTCATTTAAAGGCTATCAGTTTTGTTGGTAAGTTTCTGGCTCGCTGGTTTTTTATTGCCACCATGGCCGGGATCTGGGGTGGATCAATGGCCCTGCTGCTTTTGGGATTGATATCCATCTTTACCCGGCTCTCTCAGGCCTATCTGCCCCAATATCTGGCACCAGTGCTCTCAGCTCTTATTCTGGGGCCATTAATACTGGTCCGCTTTTCTTCAGTGGCCGGGTCAGGAACTGGAGAGTATATTGAGGCTATTAATCGTCGGGATGGTTTTATCCCCATGGCAGTTCCCCCTCTCAAGCTGATAGCCTCAGCTCTCACCCTTGGTACAGGAGGTAGTGGAGGTTTGGAGGGGCCTTCAGTATTAATCGGAGGGGGGTTTTCCACCTATTTTTTTAAACTTCTTCCCGGTTTTGACAGCTATTTCAGCCAGGAGACAAAGCGGATTGCCACTATCTGTGGAGCAGCAGGTGCCCTGGGAGCCATCTTTCGTTCTCCACTGGGGGGCGGGATCTTTGTGGTGGAGGTTCTCTATCGTTCTTCCCTTCACTATGTGGAACTCTTTCCGGCCATCATTTCCAGCTCGGTGGGTTATACGGTCTTTGCACTTTTGTATGATTTCAGCCCTCTTTTTCACAGTCCTCTCTACCTGCCGGCAGTGGAGGGGATTGTCTGGTTTATTATTGCTTCTTTTTTTAGTGGTCTGGTCAGCCTCTTATTTAAGAACCTCTATATGTGGGTGCGTTCAATACTGAGAACCAGCATACCTCTAAGCTTCAGGCCCCTGGTGGGCAGTCTGGGGCTTTCCCTTCTAATTTTGACTATAGGGCCAGAGGTAATGAGGACAGGATTAACGGTAATACAGGACTTAATATATAGCCCTCATTCTGTGCTTAAGCTGCTACTTTTACTAACCGGAAAAATGCTGGCCACCATCTTTACCATTGCCTCCGGGAATAGTGCCGGTCTCATTATTCCAGCTCTCTATCTGGGGGCAGTGGCCGGTAACCTGATCAGTGCCCTCTTCTCTTCATTCTTTAGCCTTCCTCATTACTCGGTGGTGGTTGCTGCCATGACGGCAGCCATGGCGGCTGTGGCCAATGTACCCATTGCTGCTGCAGTGATGATCATCGAAATGTTTGGTGTCAGGCTGGGGATTCCTGCCGCTCTGGGCAGTATTATCGGTTTTGAAGTCGGCCGTTCACAGGAGATATACCGTTCTATTAAATATGAAGGCATTGAGGGAGAGAGCAGAAGGTTTAGAAAAAAAGATCGAGAAGATAATAAAGGAGATTAATTGAATATGTTGAAGATATAGAAAGGGTCTTAATGGTCATTAAGAAGGGGGTAAGTAATATGGAGGCAGTAGAAAAGCCTTCCTTTCCACCCTATTTGATTCTTTTTTTGGGGGTTATATCCTTCTCCTTTGCGGCCATTTTAATCAGGCTCAGCACAGCACCTTCAATTATCATTGCCTTCTATCGCCTCTTTCTATCAGTGGTGATTCTCCTGCCCTATGTTTTGCTCAAACATCGACAGGAACTTAGGGCTTTAACCCGTGGTCATATTGTTTTTTCGCTTCTTTCAGGCTTCTTTCTGGCCCTGCATTTTTATTCCTGGATTGCTTCCCTGGAGCATACCTCAGTTACCAACTCGGTGGTGCTGGTCTCCATTCATCCCATACTGGTGGCACTGATAGCGGCCCTTTTCTTTGGTGAGGTCTTAAACAGAAGTATGGTGCTGGGAGTTATAGTTGCCATTTTGGGTAGTGGACTGGTCGGTGCCGGAGGTCTTTCCCTGGAATCAGGATCAACCCTGCGGGGGGATTTACTGGCTCTTTTGGGTGCGGTGATGATGGCCGGATATATTATCATTGGTAGCAGACTTAGAAAGACGCTCTCAATTTTTCCCTATGTGCTGATTACCTATGGCTCAGCCAGTCTTTATCTCTTAATTTTTATTCTTTTTAATCAGGTTTCAATGGTGGGATACCCTGGAATTGATTATCTTTACTTTCTTTTACTTGCTCTGGGTCCGACGGTCTTTGGCCATACCAGCTTTAACTGGGCTCTCAAGTATCTGCCCTCCTCTCATGTCTCGGTCAGTTATCTTGGTGAACCGGTGGGTTCTTCCTTTCTGGCTCTGCTTATTTTTCAGGAAGCGCCTCCACCAGTGGCTCTGCTGGGAGGAATAATGGTCCTTTCTGGTCTCTATTTAACCATCAGAAGGGGAGGAAGGAGATCAAATCAGGCATCATGAATTTAGGAAATAAACCTGCAGTGGGAATAATGGGTGGAACCTTTGATCCCATACATTATGGGCATCTGGTATCGGCAGAATGCAGTGCCGAGCAGTTTGATCTAAAAAGGGTAATCTTTGTTCCTGCCGGTAGTCCACCACATAAAGAGGAAGAAAGGGTCACAGCAGCTGAGGATCGTTATATGATGACCCTGCTGGCCACGGTAACCAACCCCAGCTTTGTGGTTTCCAGGGTGGAACTTGATCGGGAGGGACCCTCCTATACCATCGATACGGTAAGGTTCTTTAGTTCCCGTTATCCCGAGCATGACCTCTTCTTTATTACCGGTGCCGATGCCATAGCTGAGATTTTTACCTGGCGCAATCCGGAGGAACTCTTATCTGCCTGTTACTTTATAGCTGTTACCAGGCCTGGCTATACCATTAATGAACTCTCCCGTGAGATTTTTTCCCGTTATTCTGAGAGTATTTTCCCTCTAAGTATACCGGGGGTGGCAATCTCCTCTTCACATCTTAGGAGCAGGGCCAGTCGTGGTTTAACTCTAAAGTATCAGGTTCCACCAGAGGTGTATTCTTACATTTTAAAGCAGGACCTTTATTAGAGACCCATATTTTTTTATTGCATTAAAGATTGGATTTTGATATAGTTATAGTTAACATGGAATAGCATAATATCAACCAGGGAAAGGATTTCATTTAATGGATACTAGGAAGCTGATTTTAGCTTTGTCTTCATTAGTCCTGGTGCTCCTGTTAATCGGGGGTATAGTATATTATTCAATTACTAATTGGGGTGAATTTTCTGTCTTTCATGGACGGGCTACTGAGAACAAACAGCGGTTAAACCTGCTGGTAGTAGGCGCTGACCTGGATGCCGAAATGATTGCCAGATCAGATACCATTCTCTTTGCCAGTATCGACCTGGAGGATAGAGGGGTGGGAGTGATCTCCATCCCCCGGGATACCATGGTGGAAATTCCTGGCCGTTCCCGACCGGAACGGATCAATGCTTCCTATGCTCATGGAGGTATTGATCTGACTCAGAGAACGGTGGAAAACCTGCTGGGGGTAGAGATCGATTATTACTTTGATGTGGACTTTAATTCCTTCCAGCGGATTATTGATCTTTTGGGGGGAGTGACCATTGAGGTAGACAGACACATGTATTATGAGGATCGAGCGGGAGGACTGGTAATCGATATTCCCCCTGGCAAACAGGTGCTTGATGGAGAAAATGCACTGCATTATGTTCGCTATCGGGAGCCCATCCAGGCTGATATTGGACGAATTGGCAGGCAGCAGAAGTTTATTCAGGCCCTGCTTAATCAGGTCTTTAAAACCAGGACTCTATCCAATATACCTTCTTTGCTTAAGGAAGTATGGGATAGTGTCAATACCAATCTCACCCATCAGGATCTGGTTCATTTTACTGAACTGGCCCTTAACTTCAGCCTTGACCGGATAGAGATGGAGCTCTTACCCGGTGAAATAGATGAGGGTGAAAGCTACTGGGTTGTTGATCAGGAGGGAATGGATTTGATGGTTAAGAGTTTGGTTGAAAGCAAGGATTATCTGATCAACAGAGAGATCAGTCTGGCCATCTTTAATGGAAATGGAACCTCCGGGCAGGCCAGAGAGGTAGCCGAACGGCTGGAAAAAAAGGGTTTTAATGTGGTTCTGAGATCAAATGCCTTACACTTTAATTATCAGGAGACAGAGATTATTTTTCAGGATCAGGAAGATCTGGACAGGATCAAGAACTATCTCAGCGGTAAGACCCGGAACTGGGAAGAGGTAAAGAACCAGTATTATTTGACTGAAGAGGCCGACCTGGTTATCATTATAGGGCATGACTATTTATCCAAGAAAGGGTGATGAAGAGGATTGATGACCACCAAGGAACAGGCTCTCCTGGCGGCAGATGCTGCTTCTGAGAAAAAGGCCATGGATATTACAATTCTTGATCTACAGGGCATTTCACTGGTCGCCGATTATTTTATTATCTGCAGTGGCAGCTCGGATATTCAGGTCAGGGCCATTGCTCAGACAGTTGAGGAGAGAATGGAAGAAAAAGAAATATTCTTCAAACAGAAGGAAGGCTATGACGATGCCCGCTGGATACTGATTGATTATGCTGATCTGGTGGTGCATATTTTTCAGCAACAGGAGCGAGACTATTATCAGCTGGAGCGACTCTGGGCTGATGCATCCGAGGTAAGCTATCAGCAGATCGCCAATTCCTGATTCTTTGATAAGTTTATATTTTTATTCGGGGAGTAGTATCTGATCAGGCTGTTCTTCAGAGAACCGGGCCCTGGTGAGAACCGGTGAATGGACTGCAGAGAACTCGCCCCCTGCTTCTCAGGGAGCAAAGGCCAGGTGAAGTGTTTTTAGGTAGCCGGCACGTGGAACAGGCGCTAACTGTTTAGAGAGGGAGTTCTTTCCCACTAGGGTGGTACCGCGGGATTTATCTCGCCCCTAACTGCTGAGGTTAGGGGTTTTTCTATTGATTACAAGGAGGAATTTAGATGACAGACTATGATTTCAGCAAAGTTGAGGAGAAATGGCAGCAGAGCTGGGAGAAGCAGAAACTTTATCATACACCCTCACCTGAAGAGGAGGGTGAGAAATATTATGTGCTGGAGATGTTTCCCTACCCCTCAGGCAATCTGCATATGGGACATGTCAGGGTTTATTCCATTGGGGATGTTATAGCCCGCTGCAGAAGGATGTGTGGCTATCAGGTTCTGCATCCAATGGGCTGGGATGCCTTTGGTCTGCCGGCTGAGAATGCTGCCCTGGAACATGATATTCATCCCAATACCTGGACCTGGGATAACATTGAAAGGATGCGGGAGCAGCTGAAGAGGCTGGGGATCAGCTATGACTGGGAGCGGGAGGTTGCTACCTGCCATCCCGATTATTACCGCTGGACCCAGTGGATCTTTTTACAGCTCTATGAACGCAAGCTGGCCTACAGAAAGAAGGCCGGTGTCAACTGGTGCCCGGGCTGTGAGACGGTCCTGGCCAATGAACAGGTTGTTCAGGGTTTATGCGAGCGCTGTGACTGTGAGGTTGAGGAAAAAAGCCTGGCCCAGTGGTTCTTTAAGATTACAGATTATGCAGAGGACTTGCTGGAGGATCATCAGCTGCTGCAGGAATGGCCTCAAAGTGTAAAACTGATGCAGAAGAACTGGATCGGTAAGAGTCAGGGTACCAGGATTGAGTTTCCCATCTGTGGCCGGGAGGAGAAGATCCAGGTCTTTACCACCAGGCCCGATACTGTCTATGGGGCTACCTTTATGGTCCTGGCACCTGAACATCCACTGGTTGAAAGCTTAATCTCTCAATCAGAGAGGGAGGGGGAGCTACGACAGGCTATCTCCCGCCTTAAGGAACAGGATCCCGAGGTGAGGAGCTCACCTGAAAGCGAGAAAACCGGTATAATACTCGATCACCAGGCCCTAAATCCCTTTACCGAAGAAAGGATTCCCATCCTGGTGGCCGATTATGTTCTGATGGGTTACGGAACAGGTGCCATTATGGCTGTCCCGGCCCATGACCAGCGTGACTTTGATTTTGCCCGCAAGTATGGATTAGAGATCAGGACAGTGGTTAATCCTCCTGATGCCAGTGAAGTGGTAGAGCTGGGAGAGGCCTATGAGGAGAAGGGAGTTATGGTCAATTCAAAGCAGTTCAATGGCCTGGCCTCAGATGAAGCCTTTGAAGAGCTGGCTGATTATATGGAGGCAGAGGGTATTGGACAGAGAGAGACCACCTATCGTTTACGGGACTGGCTGGTCTCCCGGCAGCGCTACTGGGGTGCTCCCATCCCCATTATTTACTGTCCTCAGTGTGGAGAGGTGCCGGTGCCGGCAGATGAGCTGCCCGTTGAACTGCCTACCGATCTGAGCCTTGCAAGAGGAGGGGATTCTCCCCTGGCTCAGAGTGAGGAGTTTGTCAACACCAGCTGTCCTCAGTGTGGTGGGCCAGCTGACCGGGAGACAGATACCATGGATACCTTTGTCTGCTCCTCCTGGTACTTTTTGAAGTATACCAGTTTAAAGGAGGGCAAGTATCCCTTTGATCCCAGTGAGGGCGAGCACTGGATGCCTGTTGATCAGTACGTGGGAGGAGTTGAACATGCTATCCTCCATCTACTCTATGCCCGCTTTTTCACCAAGGTGATCAGTGATATGGGTCTTATCAACAGCAGGGAACCCTTTACCAGGCTGCTGGCCCAGGGTATGGTACTCAAGGATGGAGCCAAAATGTCCAAATCAAAGGGTAATGTGGTTGATCCCCTGGAGATTATAGATAGTTATGGAGCCGATACTGCCCGCCTCTTTATTCTCTTTGCTGCTCCCCCCAAAAAGGATCTGGAGTGGAGCGAGGAGGGGGTTGAGGGCTGTTACCGTTTCATAAAACGGGTCTACCGGCTGGTTATGGAGAATAGGGAGCTGATAGAAGGTGCAGAGGACTTAAAGCCCGAGCAGCTTAATTCCTCTGCAGACAGCCTTTACTCTCAGTTGCACCGTAAGATAGAGAAGGTCACCAGGGATATCAATGAACGCAAGAGTCTGAATACGGCCATCAGTGCCATTATGGAGCTTACAAACAGCCTTAACCAGTATTTAAGTGAGAATGAAGGAGAGGAACATCCAGCCCTGGTGCGGGAGGTTGTAGAACACATTCTTCTTCTGCTGGCTCCCTTTGCGCCTCACCTGACCGAGGAGCTATGGCAAAAACTGGGGAAGGATGGGAGTATTCATTCCATGGACTGGCCTGAATATGATCCCCAGGCCATGAAGAGAGATCAGATTACAGTGGTCATACAGGTTAATGGTAAGGTCAGAGATAGGGTCCAGGTTCCGGCTGAGATAGATGAGGAGGAACTGAAGGAAAGGGCCCTGGGCCGGGAACGAATACAGGATTATCTGGCAGAGGGTCAGCTGCGGAAGACTATTGTGGTTCCCGGGCGTCTGGTCAACCTGGTCATCAATTAGCATTCAAAGGAAAGGGCATATTCTCTCAGGGGAGAGTCGAAGAATCGGCTCTCCTCTCTTTTTTTGTGTGGATCTTTTATATGGCCTGCTCTGGCTTTCAAATAATGGCAATATATAAATTCCCTCCTCTGGTAATAATACAGAGAAAGGAGGAGGCCAGCTGTGACCACCATTGAACAGAAGGAGAAGGGTTTTCCCCTTACCATCCTGCTGCAGGGCATGCCCCTCAAGCAGAGTGATGAGGGCTGGGAGGAGATTGGCATCAGGGGCATCAAACAGGATTCCCGGCAGGTAAAGCAGGGGGATCTCTTTGTGGCCATCAAGGGTTTTAAAAGTGATGGCCATCTTTATATCCAGGAGGCTGTTGAAAGGGGAGCCGTGGCGGTGGTTACCGAAAGGGAGGTTGCTGTAAAAGGCCTGCCATGCTTCCAGGTGGAGGATAGTCGAAGGGCCCTGGCCCTGATGGCAGCCAGGTTATACGGTCATCCCTCCCGTAGTTTTATGCTGATTGGCGTTACCGGTACCAACGGCAAGACAACAACCTCCAGCATGATCAGATCCCTTCTCTTACAGGCAGGGTTTAAGACTGGACTGCTGGGGACAGTGGAGATGGATGATGGACTTAATAGCGCCCCCTCCCGGCTCACAACTCCTGATTCTCCCGAGCTGCAGGCCTCTTTTAAGCGGATGCGTGACAATGGGGTGGAATGTGCGGTCATGGAGGTCTCCTCCCAGGGGCTGGCTCTTAGCCGTGTGGTGGGGGCTGACTTTAATCTGGGTGTTTTTACCAACCTGACTCCCGATCACCTTGGTTTTCATCACAGCTTCTCCGATTACAGACAGGCCAAGGCCCGCTTTTTTAAGCTCCTGGGTCCCGATAAATCACTGCTCTATAACTCCGATCACCCCTCTCTTGTGCAGCTGCTTTCAGAGAGAGAGGGCCCCTGTTATTCCTTTGGGATTGATAGCCCAGGGGCCGCCATCAGGGCCAGGGACTTGAGAATGGAGGGTAGAGGCACCTCCTTTACCATTGACCATCCTTCACTTCCCCTGCTGGTAAAGAGGGAGGGCTGGCCACCACCATCCTTTCTGCGGATAAGACTCCAGCTTCTGGGCCGGCATAATGTTTACAATGCTCTGGCTGCAGCGGCTGTGGGGTATATGATGGGCCTGAGGCCAGAGCAGATTAAGGCTGCCCTGGAGAGCTTTGAGCCGGTACACCGGCGTATGAACTATTACCAGCACCAGGGTGTTAAAATCATCGATGATACCGCTCACAATCCTGACAGCTATCGGGTCCTCTTTGATACTGTCTCTCAGCTGCCTTACAGGCAGCTGGTACTGATCAATGCCCTCAGGGGGCAGCGGGGGGAGAGAATTAACCGGAAAAACGCCCGGGTCCTGGCCTCCTGGTGCCGCAAACTTAAACCAAAGGGTATTTTTATCACTGCCAGTCATTCCAGTACCGGGGCGGGGGATGAGGTTACAGCTGCCGAAAAAAGGGCCTTTCTGGAAGTATTGGAAGCATCAAAGGTTGGTTTTCGTTATTACCAAAAGCTGGGGCCGGCACTGGAGGCCGGCTGGAAAGCTGTGGAGTCAGGTGATCTCCTGCTTCTCCTGGGAGCCCAGGGTATGGATCAGGGAGCTGAAAAATTGCTTAAAAAAATTACCAGGGAAAAGAAGGAAATATAAATAAAATATAGAATCTATAACTGTAACCAGCTGGAGGTGATAGTTATGGATCTGTCCCGGAGGGAGGATCTAATTATTGTGGTCCTCTTTATTTTATTCCTGATTAGCAGTGGTCTCTATTTTTACCGCCAAAACTTAAGCGGAGCCGGGGAACTGGAGATTCCTCTGGTCGATACTGAAGTCAGTGAAGAAGAGGTGGTTGAGGAGGGAAAAGAGGAGATTGTGGTTCACCTCACCGGTCAGGTAAGACAGCCCGGGGTTTATTATCTATCATCGGGGTCAAGGGTTATTGATCTGATCAGTGAGGCCGGAGGACCCACCCGTAAGGCAGCTCTCAATGTCATTAACCTTGCTGCTCCCCTGTATGATGGGCAGCAGGTTTATCTGCCTCTAAAAGGTGAGGAAGGGGAGGAGGGTACTCCTGGTGCAGCAGGTTCTGCCAGCAGTAATAGCAGGGTTAATCTCAATCAGGCCTCTCCTGAAGAGCTGGAGGAGCTGCCGGGAGTTGGCCCCTCCAAGGCCCAGGCGATTATTGACTACCGTAAGGACCAGGGACACTTTTCCCATCCTGAAGAGCTGATAGAGGTTCGTGGTATAGGTGAAAAGACCTTTGAGCATCTGGAGAGTGTGATTACAGTCTATTAGAGGGAGAATCAGAATGTCCCTGATCTTTTTGGCCCTGGCCTATCTGCTGGGGATTGTACTGGGAACCTATATTCTTATACCTGCTCATCTCTTGCCGGCTGCCCCCCTGCTTATTTTGGCTGTTACTCTACTCTGCGGCCTGTACAGAAGCAGGCCGGTAATCAAGACTGCTCTGTTGCTTTTGTTATGCTTTAGTGGAGCGGTACTGATGACCAGCCTGACCTTTCACTCCTATCTGGCTCCTCATTCACTCTTTAACTGGAGCGGCAGGGAGGTCCAGCTTTTGGGCCGTGTAAACTCCTTTCCCCAGGCGGTGGAGGGTGGTTTTCGCTATACTCTTAGACCGGAGTTGATCCTTAAAGAAGGGGAGGAGATTAAAATATCCACCGGCCTGTTGCAGGTGGAGACAGGGGGAGCAGCTCCTGGTTATGGGGATCTAATGATGGTCAGTGGCCTGATAGAGAACCCTGCCGGACTAAAGAATCCAGGTGGCTATTCCTACCGGCACTATCTTTACCGCCGTGGGATTGCAGGGCGGCTTAACCATGAGGGCAGTCTAAAGCTGGTAGAGGAGGGTAGGGGTTTGCTTAATCTTCTCTCCTCTCTCAGGGAGGGGATCAGGGATCGAATAAAGACTTACTTTGATGCTCCCTATTCTTCACTGCTGCTGGCCTTCTTGCTGGGAGAACAGGGTGGACTGGAGGGGGAAATAAGGCAACTCTTTCAGGAGACGGGGCTGGGTCATTTGCTGGCTGTCTCCGGTTTGCATGTGGGGATCATCAGTCTCTTCTTCTGGCAGCTTACAGGCCGACTTGGACTCTCCTCTGTTCTCTGTTCAGTGCTGAACATGCTTCTGATTGCAGTCTTTATTTTAATCAGTGGGGCCCAGCCTCCGGTCCTGAGGGCTGGTCTGCTGGCAATTATCTATCATCTTTCCCTTCTCTTTTCCTTTCGCTTAAAACCCCTGGATACAGCCGGCCTGGCTGCTCTGATCCTCCTGATCTATAACCCCTTTTATCTCTATGAGATCGGTTTTCAGCTCTCCTTTGCCGTCTATATTTCATTAATCTTACTTACCCCCCCAATAGAAGGGCTTTGGCAGGATTCTATTCCACCCCTGCTGGGTAAACCACTGGCCCTTTCACTGGCTGCTCAACTTGGTGCCTGGCCCTTATTAATCTATTATTTTCAGCAGGTCAGTCTGCTACCCCTGCTGGTCAACCTGCTGGCCATTCCCCTGCTTTCATTGATTATGATTCTTGCTCTGGTTACTCTTTTTCTGAGCCTTTTTAGCAGTCTTCTCACCGGTATAGTTTCCCTTCCCCTGACACTGCTGATCTGGATTAAACTGAACTGGCTTAAGATGCTGGAGGGGCTGGAGTTATTCAAGCTGAGAATGGGAATCGATAACCTCTTTATTCCCCTGCTCTACTTTATCTTTCTCCTGCTGCTCTGTTATTTCTGCTGGAAGAAGAAGGGCTCGCTAGGTAGCAGGCACCCGGCATTGCTGGTCATGATTACTTTGCTGATTCTCTTTTCTATGGCTCAGCTGCTCAGAGCTCAAAAGGAGGGTTTGAGGATCATATTTCTGGATGTGGGGCCTGGGCTTGCTGTCTATTTATCCCTGCCCACCGGTGAAAATATCTTTTATGATGGAGGGGGGATTGTTGATTTCAGTGATCCTGGTGGTCTGAATAATATTATCGCTGAATCTGTTATCGAGCCCTTTCTCTTTGCAAAGGGTTTAACTTCTCTGGAGGGGATAATCTTTTCTCACTACCATGCAGACCATGTGCTCGGCCTTCTACCCCTGGTAGCCGGGGGGAGAACGGGTTTCATCTCAGGTCCCCGGCGAGAAGAGGGTAATTATCTCTATCAAGAGCTGCAAAAGATCTCAGAAGTAAGGGAACTGCCATTTTTTTATCTGCAGGAAGGAGATCGCTTCCAGCTTGGTGAAGTCTTATTTAAGGTTCTGGCCCCCTTCTCTAAGGAGCTCTCAGGCACCAATTCTGATGAGAATAACAATTCAGTGGTAATCAGGCTCAGCTATGGGGATTTTTCCTTGCTCCTGACCGGTGATATAGAGGAGGAGATGGAAGAGTGCCTGGTAAGCAGACCGAAGCTAAGAAATGAGCTCTCAGCTATGCTGCTGCAGGTTCCTCATCATGGCAGTATTACCTCTTCCACTCCGGAATTTTTGGATGCTGTTGGGCCCGGGGTGGCTGTCGTTAGTGCTGGTTTAAGCAGCTTTAACCATCCCTCACCGGCGGTGGTTGAGAGGATGAAATCAAGGGGGATCAGGGTCTATAGAACAGATACCATGGGAGCAGTTGTAGTGGAGGTGGAGTCCGGTGGTGAAAGCTTTTCTGTCTATTCCTGGGGCTATGACCACAGTAACTTCCGCCTCCTGATACAGGGGGGATCGAGCTAATGGAGAAGATATTGAATCAGGAGGCCAGCAAGCTGGCCAACATACACCTGGTCTACAGTACTGAAAAGAGAAGGCTGGAGGAGTTTGAGAAGGGGTTTATTGATCGCTTTGTGTCGGAAGAGGAGCAGGGCTTTGATCTGATAAAGATTGAGGCAGAGAAAAACTGGCTGGCACAGGCACTCAATGCTCTTAATACCCTGCCCGTTCTTTCATCAAGGCGCTTTGTCTTTATCAAGTCCAGCAGCATGAAGGATCAGCAGTGGAAGGAGCTGGTGGAGGCTATTCCCGGGCTTCCCTCCTCAAGCTATCTGGTTTTGCTTCACCATGGGAGTCCTGATGGCCGGCTCAAGGCGGTTAAGGAGCTAAAGAAAAAAGGTGTGGTCAAGGAGATTCCACCCCGCCAGGGAAAGGAGCTGCGGGAGTGGATCGAAAAAAAATTCCATCAGGCCGGACTGAGGATTAGCCGGGAGGCAGTTACTCTTTTGGAGAGCAGCTTTGCCCGTGCTCAGGGGCTTTTGGAGCAGGAAATTGAGAAGGCGCTGCTTTATTTTGCTGATCGGGATCAGGTTGTGGCCGATGATCTGAGCCAGATTATCAGCAGGGACTGTATCCTTGAAGATAAGGCCATTTTCAGACTGGTGGACTATGTGGGGGAAAAAAAGAGTGGTCCTGCTCTTTCTCTTCTGCAGGAGTTTCTGGTCAGTGGGGGCAATGAGATGCATATTCTGGTTATGGTTGCCCGGCAGTACCGTTTAATCTTACTCAGCAAGGAGCTGAAGCAACAGGGCCTTGGTTACAAAAAGATTGCCAGCAGGTTGAATCAGCACAGCTATCCCATCAAGAAGTCACTGGGGCAGGCCTACAAATACTCATATCAGGAGCTGGAACGGGCCCTAATCAGGGTTAATGAGGCCAACCTTGATATTATTCACGGTCGTCTACCACCCCCTCTGGCACTGGAATTAATGATCTTTGATCTTACCAGCAAATAAGGCAAAAAAAAGAGAGGGCCTTTCGCCCTCCTGCTTATCTTTGCGATTTTATCTCCTTAATTTTTCTGGCCAGCTGTGATTTTTTTCTGCTGGCCTTATTTTTATGAATGATATTCTTTTTGGCCAGTTTGTCCAGCAGGCTGACGACTCGCCTCTGTCTCTCCTCTAAGAGACTGAGTTCTTTATCCTGCAGCGCTTCTGCAAAATCCCTTTCGGCTTCCTTTAACTGTTGCTTGTAGCGCCTGTTTTCTTTAGTCTTTTTCTCTATAGTTCTTACTCTTTTTTTAGCCGACTTAATGATGGGCAAGCATAAAACCTCCTTTCAATTCCTAATAAATTTTATCATGAGTATCAAAAAAAAGCAAGCCAAAGCAGCCCTGACGCATCATATTTTTTAAAAAAAGATTCTTGCT
>CAZXKH010000010.1:0-15729 GCA_964641385.1 uncultured Clostridia bacterium
GAGACACCGCAAACAGAAGTTCCTGAAGCCAGACAGCTCCCAAGAGTACTTACCAGAAGGAGATTGGATGCACACTTGTTTGTGCTCATTAGAGAAAATATTTTTGTCTGAGGCTCCTAGATACTAACCAGCCATTTCCCCCTTAATAAAATAACGAATATAAAAAAATAGTAGAAGTTTTATATTCAGATCTTAATGTTCCACTACGATAAAACACCATCAAAAGAATGAAAATGGTAGCAACTTAATTATAAAACTGATTATATTAAAGATATTATAAGACAGCAATATATATAAAAAAGAGATAACCTGTTCATGATCCAAAGTACATGGCATCGGTAAAGAGTCGATGAAATTCACTGTGACGGGCCAGCTCAATATACTTCACCTGGTCAATAATCTCCTCTGCCTCCTGTCGATATTTACCGTTTAAAAGAGCCAGCTTGGCACCTTCTCCGGCAGCATTTCCCACTGATAGTAGCCTGTCCAAAGGCAGGTGAGGCAAACGACCCATCCGCAGGGCATGCTCCTTGTTAATAAAGTTTCCAAAGGCTCCGGCCAGATAGAGGTTATCGATCTCCTCCACCTCCATCTCCATCTCCAGCAACAGCACCTGGACACCGGTCTGAATGGCGCCCTTGGCCAGCTGGAGCTCTCTTAGATCCCCCTGAGTTAGATATACACCTTCCTCTTCATCAAGGGTAAAGCAGAGCTCTCCATCCCGCTCTAATATCCGTTCCCGCAGTTTAGTTGATATATCTGAGGGCAGCTGATCACCCTTCAGCAGGCGGCCGGTTTTATCTACCAGGCCTCTGCGCAGCATTTCACCTGCCAGCTCGATGAGCCCTGAACCACAGATCCCACGAGGTTTACTGTCCCCAATTGTTACCAGATCCAGGTCCTTTTCAATTCTTACACGACTGATGGCCCCCTCTCTAGCCATCATACCCTGAGAAATCTTGGCCCCTTCGAAGGCCGGTCCGGCAGCAGCGGAACAGGCCAGCAGTCTTTCTTTACTGCCCAGTACCACCTCGCCATTGGTTCCAATATCGATCAAAAGGCTTATCTCTTCCCGGTTCATAATATCTGTGGCCAGCATGGCTCCCACTGTATCTGAACCCAGATAACCGGCAATATTGGGTAAAAAGTTTACCTGATAGCTCTCTCCCTTAAGCTGAAGACCAAGGTCAATGACTGAGGAGCTTAAAGCATCTCTGACCACCGGCAGGTAGGGCGCATGGCCCAGTGAATAAGGATCAAGGCCCCAGAAAAGGTGATGCATGCTGGTATTTCCCACCAGGAAGATATAGTAGAGCTGATCGGCTCTTAGATCTGCCTCTGAGAGCAGCTCCTTAACCATCTCTTTGATCCGCTTCCGGATCAAATCCTGCATCTGATCAAGCTCCTCATCACCCTGCTGGGCATAATTTATCCTGGAGACCACATCCCCACCAAACTTACTCTGAGGATTAAGCTCTGAGGTTACCGCCAGCTGTCCTCCATCCAGCAAATTCAGTAGATAACCAACCACGGTGGTAGTCCCAATATCAAAGGCAATACCATAGGCTCCCTCTTTAGCCTCAGGACCTATAGCAAGTACCCTCTGCTCATCCACCAGCAGAGGAAGGACTTCTTTATCCTCCAGCGAAGAGGCCAGCCCCTTGAGGGCAGTCAGATTAAACTCTTCATCTTCAATACCCTCCTCCTTAAGCAGGATAGAGAACTGCTCCCTAAGAGAGAGATAACCGGGCTCTTTGCGGTCAATCTCAACTTCCAGTCTATTCAGCCCGGGGCTAATCCTATCCCGTTGGACACCACTGGTCAGGATCTCCTCTCCTCCTCCAGCTTCCAGCTGCAGGGTCAGGTCATCCTCAACTTCCAGCTGACAGGCCAGGCGGTATCCATCCTTCAGCTCAGCCTGAGAGAGACTCATCTCATCCAGACGTCCGGGGGCTGGAGCACCCTCCAGGATCTTGACCCGGCACCGGCCACAGGTCCCCTGTCCTCCACAGAGGGCCTCCAGCTGATAATCACTAAGGCCCTGAATCAGCTGCAGCAGGTTTTCCCCTTCTGAAACATCAACTTTTCTATTCTCCGGTTCAAAGGTAAGGGTTGGCATCTTATACACCTCAATAATTGATAGTATTTATTCCATCAAGAAGCAAACTGAGAACGATAAAGGGAAGAATAAAGACCCCCCTCCTCCAGCAGTTGACAGTGGGTACCGATGGCTTCAATACCCTCTTCATCCAGTACAACGATCCGATCTGCTTCCCTGATAGTGCTCAGACGATGGGCAATAATCAGGGTGGTCCGATCCCGGGAGAGTACCTCCAGGGAGTTCTGTATGTATTGCTCGTTCTCGGCATCCAAAGAAGAGGTGGCTTCATCCAGGATGAGGATTGGTGGGTCTTTGAGGAAAATACGGGCCAGTGAGAGCCGCTGTTTCTGTCCCCCGGAGAGTTTCACTCCCCTTTCACCGATCTCTGTCTGGTAACCCTCCGATAGTTCCATAATAAATCCATGGGCATGTGCCCGGCGGGCAGCCTCTTCGATCTCCTCCTTTGAAGCCTCGGGTTTGCCATAGGAAATATTCTCCTGGACTGTTCCGGAAAAGAGAAAGACATCCTGCTGTACCAGGCCGATGTTGCGGCGAAGTGACCTAATGGTAAAATCCCTGATATCACGGCCATCAATGGTGACCTTACCCTGATCTGGATCATAAAAACGGGGTACCAGACTACAGAGGGTAGTCTTACCCACCCCTGAGGGACCCACCAGGGCTACGGTTTCACCGGCCTCAACCTGCAGGCTAAGATCCCTGAAGACCTTGGTCTGACGATCATAGGAAAAGGTTAGCTCCTCAAAGCCAATCCTTCCCTCCGGTGCTACCAGCTCCAGAGCTTCGGGGTTATCCTCGATATCGGGCTCAGTATCCAGGATCTGAAAGAACCTCTCCAGGCCTGCAAAGCCCAGCTGGACCATCTCATTGACCCGGGCCAGGCGCTGAATGGGTTCCAGAAAGATGTTAACATAAAAGAGAAAGGCCACCAAATCCCCTACAGAAACCCGGTTTAAATAGACGAAGTAGCCGCCACTGGAAATCACGATCAGCTGGGCTAAGTCCCTGATCAGGCTGGTGCCGGAGAGAAAGATCCCCAGATCCAGAATCACACGGGCATTGGCCTGATAATAGGACTGGTTATCGTGCTGAAAGCGATCGATCTCGTATCTCTCCCGCACAAAGGATTTTACCACCCTGATGCCGGAGAGGGTGTTCTCCACCCGGTGATTAATAACTGCAATCTTCTTATTTACCTCCCGGAACCCCTTAAACATTCGTTTCCCGAAAAAGACAGCGAAAAAGAACATAATGGGAACCGAGGTAAAGGTCAGCAGAGCCAGCAGGGGATCAATGGTAAACAATACCACAAAGGATCCCAGTACCATCAGTACTGAAGTGAAGAGATCCTCCGGGGCATGGTTGGCCATGGCATTGACCCGGCTGATATCATTGGTCATCCGGGACATCAGTTCCCCCACCTTGCGTCGATCATAAAAGGCAAAGGAGAGCTTCTGGAAGTGACGGAAGAGATCGGCCCTCAGATCCCGCTCTATCAGCTGTGAGAGCAAATGGCCGAAATAATCCTGCAGAAAGCGAAAGACAAACTTAAAGAGACACAGAAGGGTGACCAGTATTGAAAGCCGCAAGAGCAATGAAGGATCTCGGGCAGGAATAACCTCATCTATAAGCTCCCTAATTAGCAGGGGCAGTACAAGACTAAGTCCTGAATAAAATACTACCGCTACAATATCTATTCCCAGATAAAAGAAATGGGGTCGATAATAATTAAAAAAACGCCGTACCATACTCAAAGTTATAACCTCCAGTCAAAGATCACTTCTCCATCCAAAGAGGGATTCCTACCTGAAAGAAAAAAAGATTAGTAATAATTCCTCTCACTGCTTGTTTAGATAATTGATCTATCGTATAATATGGTCAGTGAACTCACATCCAGCATCCAGCAAGGAGCGATCCAAATGTCCATTTATTTAGATAATGCAGCCACCACCCATCCCAAACCGGAGCAGGTCTACCGTCAAATTGATCGCTATCTGCGTGAAATAGGAGTAAGTGCCGGCAGGGGTGCCTACCAGAAAGCACTTGAGGCCGAACGCCTACTGCTAAAAACCAGGAGATCACTGGCCCGTCTCTTCTCTATTACAGATAGCTCCCGCCTGATCTTTACCAAAAATATCACTGAGGGCCTTAACCTGGCCCTTAAGGGCCTGCTTAAGGAGAAAGACAGGGTTGTCACCAGCAGCATTGAACACAATGCCCTCTTACGACCCCTTAAATACCTGGAAAAAGAAAGGGGAATAGATTTAACAGTCCTCCACTGTGATCAGCAGGGCAATCTAGATCTTTATGAGCTGAGCCAGGCCCTTAAGCAGAGACCTGATTTACTGGCACTAACCCATGCCTCCAATCTGCTGGGGACCATCATGCCTTTGAGGGAGATATCACAGCTGGCGGCCAAAAATAAGGTCCCCCTGCTTTTGGATACAGCCCAGACAGCCGGCCATCTCCCCCTCAATCTATCGGAGATTAAGGTTGATATCCTGGCCTTTACCGGTCATAAGGGTCTCTATGGACCTCCAGGTACCGGCGGCCTCTACCTGGCACCAGGCCAGAAGCCAAAACCCCTGCTGCATGGAGGTACAGGTGGCAACTCACGAGAGGTAATCCAGCCCTCACATCTGCCTGACCGCTACCAGGCGGGAACCATCAACACCCCTGCCCTGGTGGGACTGGGAGCAGGAGTAGATTTTATTCTGGAAAAGGGACTGCCAGCGATTAGAGAACATGAAGTTAAGCTGCTCTCTTTGCTGCTGGAGGGATTAAAGGAGATACCGGGAACAGAGATCTACGGCCCGACTGAGGCTGAAGAGAGAGTGGGGCTGGTATCCTTTAACCTGGAGGGCATTGACCCCGATCAGGTAGCCTTTATCCTTGATCAGATTTACGGAATCATGGTCCGCTCGGGCCTCCACTGCACTCCCCTGGCCCATGAGACCTGTGGTACCATTGACCGGGGAGCGGTAAGGGTTGGTCTCAGCTATTTCAATACTGAAGCCGAAATAGAGACTCTGATCTCGGCCCTTAAAGAGATCAGAAAAAAAAGAGACTAATCATCAGCTGGTTTTCTAAGCATCACCAGCCACCGCCCCTGGCTATCACAGAAATGATCCAGCAGAATAAAGCCCAGTGAGCGATAGAGATGAAGGGCAGCTTCATTATCAGGTCTGACCTCCAGCTTGATGTCCTGTACCCCCTCTTGATCTAACTCCTCAAGACCCCTTTCCATCAGGGCTCTCCCCAGACCCCGGCCCCTGGCTGCAGGGGCCACAGCAAGAGACAGGATCTGGGCCTGCCAGGAGCTATCTTTAAGTAGCGCAAAGAAGATAAAGGAAAACTTATTATAAAGGATCCTCACCAGTTGCCTCAGATTGAGGCCATATTCACCCTGCAAAAACCTCCACAGCCAGCGCAGGGGATGACCTCCTCTTAGCACCTGGAACCAGAAACCTCTAATTCGAGTCAAGACTACCAGATAACCAAGTACCCTCTCCTCCTCCACCGCCACATAGCAGCGAGCAGCCCCAAGCTCAAGCAAAAGAGAGAAGAGATCAAGGATGGCTCGCCTTTTTATTCCTTCACCGGCCAGCCTGTTGACACTTTGGGCAAAGGAGAGCTGAAAAATATCAGCAATCTGCTGTAGATCCCGCTGATCTGCTTCTCTGATCACTGCTCACCCTCACCCCTTTTACGGCTCAGCTGATCGATGATCATCAGCTCGGTAATGGTTACCAGGCTGTACCCACGCTCGGTCAGCTCCTCCAGCAGTCCCGGCAGGGCCTGGATGGTATTATAGCGGTTCCCGCCATGGCGGGCAATAATACTGCCACTGTCATGAAAAAGCAGGATGTCGCCCCCCTTGATGTTCCTCAGGATCCGCTGCTGGATAGAGCGAGGACTGATCTCCATCCAGTCCTGAGAGCTCAAGGACCAGAGCACAAGCGTATAACCCCTCTCCTGGAGAATCTCCAGCAGATTGTCATCATAAAGGCCCCGGGGAGGACGAAAGAGGTTAACCTCCTGACCCACAGCCTCCCTGATAGACTCCTCAGCCCTGACCACTTCCTCTACAATCAGTTCCGCTGGCAGTCGGTAAAGATTGCGGTGGTGCTGGGTATGATTGCCTATTTCATGTCCCTCCTCCACAAGTCTGCGGGCCAGTTCGGGGTGCTGCTGGACATGATCCCCCACCAGAAAGAAGGTGGCCGGTATTTGGTATTCAGCCAGAATATCCAGGATAGCCGGAGTGTACTCCGGATCAGGCCCATCATCAAAGGTAAGGGCAATGTATTTCAGCTCAGGATTTCCATGGCGGATAAAATCAACCTGCAGGCCAAAGCCGCGGAAGAGATAACGGTTACCGATAAAAAAAAGTGAAGATAAAAGAAGCAGCGCGATCAGGATGAAACGGATCCGCCTTAAAAACCTCTTTTTTCTACCCGGAGGCAGCTCCCCAGACAGCACCAGCTGCCTGATGGTCATCCCCTTCTTTAAGAGGAGAGGGCTGACATCATAGATAAGAAAGAGGGAGCTGAGGGCAGCTAAAAGTAGAAAGAGATCATAACCCGTCTCCCACCAGACCAAAAAGGGGAATGAGAGGGAGACGGCAATGATACTCAGGGCCACCGCCTTCCTGAAGAGAAAGGAAAAAAGTAGAGATAGCCCCAGGGCCAGAGCCATTGCCATCAGTAGAGGAGAGGGAGAGAGCAGCAGCCAGAAACCAGAGGCCATAAAGACAAGGGAACCCTCGGCAGAAAAACCATGCCAGAAGGAGAAACGCTGGCCTATAAATAGAAAAAATCCGGCTATAGCCATGGCCATGCCGGTTCCGATTAGAAGGAAGGCCAAAGCTACCACCAGCATCCCCTGCAAAAGATTAATAACAAGGGTACGGATCAAGCCCTTCCCCCTCCTCTGATCGGAAAAAAGAAGAGAAAGGGGAAGGGAGCCTATGAAATAGGAAAAAAGGGCAATAAAACTCAGGCTATCCAGGTGCATTTCCTTTCCCTTCCCTCCCAAAAAAATGGAGTTTACTAGCTCAGTAATTCCTCCAGATAGGCCTTAAACTCAGCCCCCAGATCATCACGTGCCAGGGCCAGTTCCACAGTCGCCTGAAGAAATCCCAGCTGCTGTCCGGCGTCATAGCGCTGCCCGGTAAAAGAGCAGGCCCAGATTCCCTCCCGCTGCTGCAGAAGGGCCAGGGCATCGGTCAGCTGGATCTCTCCCCCATGGCCTGGTGGTGTCTCCTCCAAAGCCTTAAAGATACCGGGAGTCAGCACATAGCGCCCCAGGATGGCCATCCGGGAAGGAGCCTCCTCAACCGGTGGTTTCTCTACCAGTGATTCAACCCGGTAGAGGTTATCCTCTCTGGAAGAGTACTCAAGGATCCCGTAAAGGTTTACATTCTCCCGGGGAACCTCCTGCACCCCCACAATAGTCTTCTGCTGCTGACGGTGGGCATCAAGCAGCTGGGCCAGTGCCGGCGGGTTAGAGGATACAACATCATCACCAAGGACCACAGCAAAGGGCTCCTCACCGATAAAGGAACGGGCCATATAGATGGCATGACCCAGGCCTCGGGGCTCCTTCTGCCGAATATAGTGGATATCGATCATACTGCCCAGGGTCTTGACCAGTGATAGCGTCTCCTCCTTACCCTTCTCCTCCAGAGCCATTTCCAGTTCTGGAGAGCGATCAAAGTGATCTTCGATGGCCCCCTTACCCCTGCCGGTGATAATCAACAGCTCCTCAATTCCGGAAGCAATAATCTCTTCCACCACATACTGGATAATTGGTTTATCCACCAGTGGCAGCATCTCCTTGGGAATAACCTTACTGGCTGGTAGAAACCGCGTTCCCAGACCTGCCGCTGGAATGACTGCCTTTCGAACCCTCATATTATCATTATACCTCCATTATATCTATTAAATAACAACAAGTTTACCTGGGATCCTCCAGGATGGCTCCACGGTGACTGGAGGTGACTGACTGACTGTAGCGGGAGAGATAGCCCCTCTGAGCCTTCATCTCGGGCAGCTGCATTGAACTTAAACGCCCATCAAGCTCCTCCCTGCTCAGAGCTACATCCAGACTTCTCTCTTTGATATTGATCCTGATCAGATCACCCTCCCTCAGGGCAGCCAGAGGACCACCGGCCATGGCCTCAGGTGATACATGGCCTATGGCTGCTCCCCTGGTGGCCCCTGAAAAACGACCATCAGTAATCAGGGCCACCTCACGATCAAGACCCATTCCAGCCAGCACCGAGGTGGGGGTAAGCATCTCCCGCATTCCCGGTCCCCCTCGAGGACCCTCATACCTGATAACAACTACATCTCCTGCGCTGATCCTGTCCTCCAGCAGGGCCTCTGTAGCCTGCTCCTCACTGTTAAAGACCCGGGCCGGTCCCTGATGGACCATCATCTCTTCATCCACAGCCCCCTGTTTGACCACTGCACCCTCTGGAGCCAGGTTGCCCCGCAGGATGGCCAGGCCTCCATGCTGGTGATGAGGACGGGAGAAGGGCCTGATGATCTCAGAATCCCTAACCTCTGCTCGCTGCAGGTTATCGGCTACCCTGCCGGTAACGGTCAACTGATCCTCATGGATTAAGTCCTCTGCTGCCAGCACATCCATCACGGCCTGGACACCACCGGCCCGGTGAAGATCCTCCAGGTACTGTTCTCCGGCCGGGCTGAGCCGGGAGAGGTGGGGCACCTTTACTCCCAGCTCATCGAAGAGATCTAACTCTACCTCAATCCCTGCTTCATAAGCAACTGCCAGCAGATGAAGCACTGTATTGGTGGAACCACCCAGAGCCAGATCAACGCTGATAGCATTTACAAAGGCCTCTCTGGTCAGGATCTTACTGGCGGTGATTTCCTGCTGTAAGAGTTCCATCACCTGACGACCGGTATCCTTGGCCAGTCTGATCCTTTTGGCCTCGACAGCGGGGATGGTGCCATTACCGGGAAGAGCCAGACCCAGGGCCTCAACAATACAGTTCATGGTATTGGCTGTAAACATACCGGCACAGGAACCACATCCGGGACAGGCCTGATCCTCCAGCTCCTTTAACTCCTCACTTCCTATCTTGCCGGAACGGGCCAGCCCCACACCCTCGAAGACATTGCTCAGATCAACCCTTTTCCCCTGCCAGCGACCGGTAAGCATGGGGCCTCCACCGATAAAGATCACCGGCAGATCAAGCCTGGCGGCAGCCATCAGCAATCCGGGCACTATCTTATCACAGCTGGCCACCATCACCAAAGCATCAAAACAGTGAGCCATGGCCATTACCTCGATGGAATCGGCAATCAGCTCCCTGCTGGCCAGAGAATACCTCATCCCCGCATGGTTCATGGCTATCCCATCACAGACACCGATAGTGGGGAATTCAATGGGCCTGCCCCCGGCCATCAACACACCATCCTTCACTGCCCTGGTAACCTGATCAAGGTGCAGGTGTCCGGGAATAATCTCATTCTGGGTGTTAACAATTCCCACCAGTGGTCTTTCCAGTTCCTGATCGGTATAGCCCATAGCTTTAAAAAGGGAACGATGAGGAGTTCTGGCCACTCCCCTTTTTACCTGATCACTACGCATCTTCTACATCCTCCTTAGTTTTCTTCCAGTTTGAGCTCTATCCATTCCAGCATATAGTCTGCATCGGGGTATTCCAGCCCCTCCTTCAGGTGTTTTTGCATCCTGTTCAGCATGTTCCTGGCTTCTCCCCCTCTTCCCTGCTTCAGATAGAGGGGAGCCAGCCGGGAAGAGAGGACAAAGTCCTGTAGGGGAGATAGTCTTATCTCCTTCTCCAGCAGCTGCTCCAGCAATAATATGGCCTCTCGATCATGGCCTCCCTCACTGACCAGCCTGCCTGCCTTAAGTAACAGCAGCGGACTCTTAGAGCCTGCCTCAGCCAGTTCTAAAATTCGTTCCCGCTGGCGGGATCCCAGTTCCAGCTGCTGCTCGATCTCAGGCCTGGGACACAGGAGTCTAAAATCACAAAAACCACAGAAATTATTGAGTCGAGCCGGAAAGATTCCTCCTTCTATCTTCTCCTGCAGCTGTAGGGCCAGGGTTTTAAGCCCTTCTCCATCCAGAGCCAGTTCCTCGAGGACAATAACCCTGTCCTTCATCAGATAGTAATTGATAATCCGTACCTCTTCCTCCTGGAAGGTCTGCTGAACCAGGTAACGATAAATTGCAGGCTGAATATCCTGCTTCAGCTGGGCCTCTGAGGGAACCCTTTTACCTGTCTTATAGTCGATAACCTCCAGTATGCCATCCTGGCTGCGGGCCAGTCGATCAATACGACCACCCAGGCTAAGACCCGAACTAATCTCATACTTCAGACTCTGCTCCAGAGCAAGAGTTTTGCGGCTCTCACTGGCAGACTGCCGGTAAAAACGGCGCAGCATATAATAACCGCGGTGAAAATAGTCCTCGGCCTGCTGCCGGTTGCGATAACCCTCCTGCTCGGGCTCAATCCCCTTCCATTTTTCACGGTAGATTTCCTTTAAGAGCTGAAATCCATTCTCCAGACAGCCACCAAGACGGTAATAATCGCGCAGGGTAGAGTGGACCATCCGGCCAAAACTAAAGTAGTGCCGAGGACGGGCAAACTCATCTGCCAGTTGATCGAGGTAATGAAACCTGTATTTTAATGGACACTGTTGATAGGTTGATATCTGAAAGGGGCTGAGATACATACTTTACCTGTCCTCTCCTTCGATCTTTTTCAGGACCAGAGCCGATCCCAGTTCTCTTTATTCTCCTCCCGGGCCAACCGGTTATTTCCTGAGAGATCCTCCCAGTGATGCTGCAGCTCATGGTGAATGGTCTCCCGCAGCCTCTTCTTCAGCTCCTTCCTGCTGCTGCCCAGATAGAGGGCACGGAAGGAGCCATAAAAGATAAGGATATAACGTCCCATGGTATAGGGTTTATGCACGTACTGCCCCAGGATTAGAGAAGACTCTCCCCCTTCAGGATTAATCTTTTTCTCGGAACGGATGATAATTCCTCCGTTGAGCCGGGAGAGAATACCCTCCGGCAGTTGAGAGAGAACCTCCTCCCCCATGGCTATAAACTCCTGCTCTGAGGGAAAGGGTTTCATCATATTATTCCTCCTTCAGTTGCTCCTCTAATTTCTCTTCTATTGCCGGTACTCCCACCCCATGGTACTCAATACCCTGGGCCTCTACTTCTTCCCGCCGGTAAACATTGCGCAGATCAAAGAAGACTGGTGGGTCTTCCAGCAGCTCTCGAACTTTTTTAAGGTTTAAGCGGCGAAACTGATTCCATTCGGTCAACAGAATCAGAGCCTCTGCCCCCTTCATTACCTCATACTCACTGGCACGGTAAAGGATATTCTGTTCATATTTCTCCAGCCTCAGAGCGGCAACCTCAATACCCTGGGGATCATAGGCCTGGATAGATGCTCCCCGCATAATAAGCTCGGGAATAATAGTTAAAGAAGGTGATTCCCTGAGGTCATCGGTATCCGGCTTAAAGGTCAGCCCCAGAATACCAAGCTTTTTACCCTGCAGATCACCAAGTGCCGCTTCTATCTTTTCCACCATCAACAGCTTCTGACGCTCATTGGCCTCAATGCCGGCCCTGATCACACTGAGATCAACCCCCAGCTCACGGGCAGCCTGAACAATGGCCTTAGTATCCTTGGGAAAACAGCTGCCACCATAACCGGGACCCGGATGCAGAAACTTACTGCTGATCCGGCCATCCATTCCCATGGCCCGGGCCACATGCTGCACATTGCCCCCGGCCCGATCACAGAGATTGGCCATCTGGTTGATAAAGGAGATCTTGGTGGCCAGAAAGGCATTGGAAGCGTACTTGATAATCTCCGCTGTAGCCCTGGTGGTAAAGATAAAGGGCACCTCATTGAGATATAGAGCCCGGTAAACCTCCTGCAGTATACTGCGGGCCCTTTCACTATTGGTGCCAATGACAATCCGGTCTGGATGGGTAAAGTCATGAACACCCTTACCCTCCCTCAGAAACTCGGGGTTGCTGACCACATCAAAGTCATAACTAACACCCCGCTCCTTAAGGGCTGCTTTAATGGTCTTCTCTACTTTGACTCCGGTACCCACCGGTACCGTTGATTTGGTAACTACCACCCGATAGCCATCCATATGCTGACCGATCTCCTGTGCCACAGTAAAGACATTACTCAGATCAGCTGCTCCCTGACCATCATCGGGAGTGCCCACCGCGATAAAGATTACCTCACTCTCCTTAATTGCCCCTTCAAGATCGGTGGTAAAACGTATGCGTTCCTCACGGTTGCGGTCAAAGACCTCCTGCAGACCCGGTTCATAGATGGGCATTCCACCCTCCTGCAACAGGCTGATCTTCTCCTCGTCAATATCCACATTAATAATCTGGTTACCAAAATCGGCCAGACAGATGCCGCTGACCAGTCCTACATAACCGGTACCGATGATACTGATCTTGTTATCGTAAATGATACTCACCCCTTAATATTATCCATATAGCTTGCTTAACCAGTCAATCTCTTCAGCCAATCCCTGCCGCAAATTCCACTGTGGTTTAAAACCTAAAAGATAACGGGCTTTTTTTGTGCTGGCCCTGGTATGCTTTACATCACCATGCTGATCGGAGATATATTTCAGTCTGGCTTCTTTTCCACTCAACTCCTCCATCAGTTCAATTACCTCCCGCAGTACAACCTGTGACCCACCACCAATGTTCAGGATCTCATCTGTCAGGTCACTCTCTGCTGCCAGCAGGTTGGCAGCCACCACATCCTCTATGTAGGTAAAGTCCCGGCTCTGTTCACCATCACCATAGATGGTTATCTCTTCTTCCTCCAGCAGAGCCCGGCCAAACTTATGAAAGGCCATATCAGGACGCTGACGTGGCCCATAGACGGTAAAATAACGAAGAGAAAGAGCTGGAATACCGAAGTTAACGGCGTAGAGATGACAGAGGTTCTCGGCAGCCAGCTTGGAAACCCCATAGGGAGAGACCGGCTGCAGTCGATCATCCTCCAGCATGGGCAGTTTAGTGCGCTCTCCGTAAACAGATGAGGAGGAGGCATAGACAAACTTCTTTAAATCTTTATCACGGGCCGCCTCCAGCAGCTTTTGAGTGGCCCTGATATTGTTTTCAGTATAGATCTCAAAGCTGGCACCCCAGCTGGCTCTAACCCCTGCCTGGGCTGCCTGATGAAAGACCCAGTCAGTCTCTGCCAGGAGCCGGGAGAGATCGGCCTCCAGCAGATCTTCTTTTAGAAGGGTAAAACTAGAATTTTCATGCAACCTGGCAAGGTTATTCTCTTTTAGATCCCGGTGGTAATAATCGGTGAAGGAATCGATACCCATTACCTGATGGCCCTCTGCCACCAGCGCCTCAGCCAACCAGGAACCAACAAAACCTGCCACACCGGTTACCAGACATTTCATTATCAAAACAACTCCCATCATATTTATTTAAACTCACTGCCCCAACCTTCTCAGAGCAAGCATCTTTTTCCCATCAGTATCCAGTAGTTTAAAGGGAAAATAATCTACTACCCACTGAAAGGTCTTAAGGCTGTAAAAGGAAACATGGGTAGGATCCCGACGGTACCACCAGTCCAGAAAGTCTTCAGGACCTGGATGAAAATAGGTGGTGATAGCCAGAATGCCACCCTTTAAAAGATGTCCTAAAAGCTGCTCAAAGAGCTGGCGAGAAGCATAGACATGCTCCAGCACCTCAGTGGCAGTAATCAGGCTGTAACGGGACCCCTCTGCCAGCTCCGGATAAAAATAGGGGTCATAGATCCGGGTAGGATAACCCCGATCTTCGAGTAAGACCTTAAGCACCGGACCAGGTCCACAGCCGAAATCAAGGGCCTGCTCTCCTGGCCTGAGATGGGGAATCACCATCTCTTCAATAAACTGCTGAAAGTTCTTCACATAACCCTCATTCTCCAGAGTATTGTTATGCAAAAGATACCGCTCCCGTTCCTCTTTACTGTCAGGCAGCTGATCACCAGCTAAGACAATCATATCACAGATCGGACAGTGATAATAGATCCGGTTTTCCCTCTCTCCCAGAGGGGGAAGCTCAGCCTGAAGACAGAGCTGACAGTCCATTAGAGCTCACCTGACCTCTGCCGGGAAAATTCCTGCCAGAGCTCCTGCATTCGCTGCTGCCACTCCTGCCCCCTGATTTCATGAAAGCGAGGACTGAGGGGATAACGCCGGGTATGATAGAGGTTGAAATAACCAATCTTTTGCTCTTCCTGCTCCAGCTTAAGCTTGGCACACTGCTGGTTGTAAATGCCCTTCCAGCTGGCATTAAAACCCCTGGCCTGCAGAAAATCACGAAACTCCAGGGCCCTTTCCTCCAGTTTAAGCAGTGGCTCACCCTGATCTGGATCTTCATCCTGCTCTAAGGCCCCCTGTCGAGCCAGTTTATCCACCCGATCATTCCAGTAACAGCCGCTGTGACCTGAAACATGATGCCAGTCAATATCTATCTCACAGTCATCGATGAAATTCTTAAAATTTTTGGTCAGTGGCATTTTTGCCCGATATTCACCCCGGGCCCAGCGAGCTGTATTCTCCAGGTCGTAGTAGATGGTGACAGCATCAATCCCCTGGCTCTGACACCACTTGAGGGCCTCCACCACTGCTTTAAGCTCTCCTCCCACCTGGTGAGAGGAAGTGGCCTCAGGGTCATTAACAGCTCCCGATTCTGATTTGACCAGCTGACCAGCTATGATTACCAGGTAACCGTAACCGATCTGGCCCCTGATGTAAGAGCCATCAACAAAGAGAATGCAGCCGGAATGGTGATAGATACCATCCCAGATTAGACCAATTTCAGTCTCCAGCCTGGAATCAGCAATCCCCTCTGTTTTAAGGGAAAAGAGATCCTCTGAAGGCCGATAGTAAAGGGTGCAGTAACCAAGAGGCTTCTCACCTGCCAGAGAAAGCCTGAGCTGGTAATCACCAATTTTATCAACTTCTGATTTAATGCCGATCCTAAAAAGCTCCTCCTGAAAAGATTGAGCCCTTTTCTTTAATCGTTCTCTATTACTAGAGGACATATTAACACCATCCCATCCAAAACATCTAAACAAAAAACACCCCTTCTCCCGGCTGGAAAAAGGGAGCAAATCTTAATGATACTAATGATATTTTTCTACAAAGAGCTTAAAATTCCTGCCAGAAATGGAGTAAAAGAAAAACCTGTTAATATCCAATAAAGCAGAGTAAATCTTACCCTGGATGACAGGAGCCTTTTATTTGAACTCCATTCGCGATCTGGAAGCAGGTCTCTTACCATCTAAACCGGGAAGAAAGACCGCTTCGGCCCTTTTACAGAGTCCGCCTGGTCTGACTTTAAGGCTGCAAAGAACGGCTATCATAGGCTGGGCAGTGGGTATGTTTATCCTGGGTCTCTCCTAGGGTTCTATACTTGGTGATGTGGAAATGTTTTTAGAATCCATTGAAATGTACAGAGATCTCTTTGTTATTGCAGAAGATTTTCCCCTGGCAGAACAGTTTGTTGCCACCTTAATATCGGTTATTTCCATAATCTGTACTGCA
>CAZXKH010000011.1:0-15105 GCA_964641385.1 uncultured Clostridia bacterium
CTAATGGCCTGTGGGGTTTCAAAGTCGGGCCGGCCAATCTCCAGATGGACAATCTTTCTGCCCTGCTCCTCTAAGGCCCGGGCCCGATCAAAGACCTTTCTGATTCCAGTGCGGCTAATCTTCTTCATTCTCTCAGTTGGTAATGGCATCTTCTCTCTCCTTTGCTTTCATTAATAGCTGTGAGGTGTGTATCTAGATACAATCATGCCCTCCATCTATCAGGATAAATGTTTTTGAATGCCCTCTTCAATACCCAACCTTACTCTTAGAATATGGTTGCCCATTGCCTCCTCTGCCCGCTTTTGGTTGCCCATTCTAATTGCCTCCAGAACTGTTTTGTGCTCTTCTATAACCCCTGATGCTCTGCTCTCAAGGCTTTGAGAGAGAATAACAAAACGGTTAAACTTATCCTTAAGACTGAGAATTTGCCTTTTTAAGACTGAGTTCTTTGAAAGCTCACAGATGACACTGTGAAACTCATTGTCAAACTTTAAAAAGGGGCCCATATCCTTGCCACCCTTTTTTTCAGCCCATTCCTGTTGTTGTTGCAGCAGCTCATCCATTCGGTCCAGATGTTCCTGATCATTAGGGTTGCTGTTGATAACAGCCAGCCCTGCAGCCAGCCGCTCCAGAACCTCACGCACCTGCAGGGTGTCAACCATATCCTGATAGGAAAGTTCAGATACATATGTGCCACGCCCAGGATAAATATCCACCAGCTCCTCATGAGCCAGCTTGGTCAGAGCAGCCCGCAGGGGTGTACGGCTAATTCCCAGCTGCTCCACCAGCTTCTCCTCCGGTAAGGGCTGTCCCGGTTTAACATCCATACTGATAATTGCATTCTTGATTACCTGATATGATTTTTCCACAAGGCTGCCCCTGGTAGTAATTTTTGGCAGCTGCGCCATAGTTTATCAGCTCCCATCCTTCTTCATAAGTTAAGACCAATTACATTATATTAATAATTTCTATTAATGTCAAGGACAGGAAAAGTGAGGGGAAGAGGAATTTTCCTCTTCCCCTTTGTAAATGACTAAAATATGATATGAGCCACAAGAGCAATAACCGGCAGTGCTATCAGTGTGCGCTCCAGGAAGATTAGAGCCAGATCCTTAATGTTAAGTGGCATATCAGATATCAGGATTAGGATACCCACCTCAGTCATATAAATAATCTGAACCAGTGAAAGAACCCCGATTACAAAACGGGTTATTTCAGCAGTAATACCGGAGGCAATGACGGCAGGAATGAACATATCAGCAAAGCCCACCAGAGTGGCTGGAGCAGCTGCGGCTGCCTCGGGTATCTGTAACAAACGCAAGACAAAGGTCATTGGAGCCGCCAAATAATTGAAAAAGGCAGTATATTCCACAATTATTAGGGCAATGGTTCCCAGAGCCATGGCCTGAGCCATCAGCACAAAGATAATTCCGGCAAAGATTTCTGCCCCCTGCCTTAGCTGATCACCCAGACCACCTGCTGACTCAGCCTTCTCCACAGCATTAGAAAGTGCCCACTTGAATTTACTTACCCCCTCCGGCTCCTCTTCCTTAATCCGGGGTGGCACATAGTATTCATCCCTCTTTCTGGAAAGGGGAGGTATCCTGGGTACGATAATAGCAGTTACAATTCCCGCCAGACAGACTGTGGCATAAAAGCTGGGAAACATATGGGCCAGATCCACTATACCAGCAATTACCAGACAGAAAGGGAGGGAAACAGCAGAAAAACAGGTGGCAATAGCTGCAGCCTCCCTACCTGTATAATACCCAGTTCGGTGCTGCTCGGTGGTAATTACAACTCCAACATTACAGTTTCCAGTCCAGGAAGTAAGAAGATCAATGGCTGATCTCCCAGGTAGAGTAAAAAGCGGTCGTACCAGATTTCTAATTAGGGTACCTATAAAATCCATAATGCCAAAATTAAGTAAAAAGGGCATTAAAAAAGAAGCAGCAAAAAACCAGACCACAAGCATTGATAACAGATCATAAAGCATAATACCACCAGTATAATCATCATAGACCAGTTGGAAGCCTGAACCGGTGAGAACCATGAGAGCAAAGATTGCTCCCAGAGCCCTAATTATCATCCAGAAGGGTCGAACGTTAAAGAGATCATTCCAGAGCTCACTTTCAAGAATAGATTTCGGTCTCTGAAGATAGGTATAGATGCTGACCAGAGCCGAAATAACCATAAAAGCTGTAGCCAGATAGGGAAGCTGAGCCTCCAACATACTATCCAGAACCTCAGAGATCACACCTAGGGGAATGTTCCAGTTCCCCTGGTAGACAACAGGGAACAAAAAGATAAAGAGTCCAAATAGGGAAGGTATAACAAATTTTAAAAGCCCTGACTTAGTAACAGGATATAAATTATCACTGATTCCTCTCTCAGTCTTCATTATTTTCACCCTTTCTTGTTTAATTAAAATATTTCTAGATTATATTAAATATTAGTTTAAGATTTTAGTCCTTTTAATCAATCACCTCCCCTTGTTACCCTCCGTGCGCAGGAGGGGGAAACTCATACATCTGGGACCACCCCCACTCTTCTGCAGTTCATCAAGTTCCAGAACAATTAAATGAAAGCCACTCTCCTCCAGTTTACGGTTAATATTGGGAATCTTATTATGACTAATAATCCTATTTCCTCCAAGGCAGAGAAGGTTAGTTCCATGTTCAAGAGCCTCCTTGGGGCTAATCTCAATAAGAGTAAAGTCATCTCTGGCCAGCAGGGCCAGAAAGTCCTCCGGAAGAGCCTCCGGGCAGATAATTGCAGTCCTGGGAGCAATAACATTAAACAACATATCCAGGTGAAGAAACTGCTGATGGAAATCCACAGGTATCAGCTCAATCTGTGCATCATGTAGGGCCATCCTCAGCCCCCTGATACCCAATAAATCAGTTCTAATACCGGTACCAACTGCTGCCCGACGGTGATCGATATAGACAAAATCACCGCCCTCAAAATTACCTGATGTCAGTTTATGAAAGACCGGAATTCCCTCACGGGCAAAGGTCTTTTCCACCAAACGGTGTTCTCCCCAATGTTTTGGTAAGAGAAAGCGACCAAAGATTATCCCCTTACTGGTTGTAACACCAAGATCCCTGGTATTAACCTGGTAGGTATAGCGATCATGAGTTTCGGAAAGGATTACCTCTACTCCTTCCCCCTGTAAAGCCTCTACAAAACCACGATGTTGCCGCTTAGCCCGCTGGAGATCAATTCCCTCCTGCTGATACTTTTCAGCCACAACATTAATTGGTTCATCGATATTAAGGTAATCAGGTTCACATACCAGAACCTTCTTCAACTCACCATATTCATTCACTACCCTGTACATAATAAACCTCCTAGAATAGATAATAATTGTACCTGTATACAATATCTATTCTAGGATCCAGGACATATTCCTTTCTCAAAATGACCTTTTTTGAGCATATAATTTATTTTTTTCGACAATCAAGCAATCTACCCCTGTCATCGAAGTTCAGGGGAAAAGGCTGACTATCTATCAGAACTCCATCATTTGACTTTGCTGCTGGCAACAATGCTTCCGAGATATCCAGTTCAGATAACTCGGATGTATTTTTTATCCTGGCCATTCTTACTCCTAAACCCTTAATATTCAGAAAATTTAACGCTATCCTCAGAGCCTGTTCATCATCCTTCACAACCATTGGCATCCGGGAATCCCATAACAGCCCCGATGTTAGGACATTGGTGTAAGTGACACTAAAATCGATGGACTCAAAAAAATCTCTGGTAATTATATCAACCATACCCATTCCAGAGGCATTTCCTTTAGAGGCTGCAGTCAAACGGGAGACAATAATAATTTCGATCTGAATATCAATCTTTTTCGCCCTTCCTACAATATTGGGATCAATACCACTACCACTAATATCCTTCCCCATCTCCTCAACGAAAAGAATATCCAGTGCAGAAAAGGGCAGAGATGGCATTAACTGTTTTTGTAGCTTAAGCAGATACTGCTCCCTTTCCAGAAAGTACTGGGGCAACACCGCCTCCACCCGACAGATCTGATGAAAGCCATTTTCCACCAGCGCCAGCCCCATAACCACTGGAGCCTGCTTAAGAATACTTTCTCCAACCTCGGGAATAAGCTGGGAAAAACTATCAAAGCCATAGGCATGCAGTTTATTTGCTCCCTTGCAGTTCCCAAGGCCAATGGCCAGCATTTTCAACAACCCACTCTCAACCACACCCGAAAAATCAGTATGGACCTTAACCCTGTTGACAACGATTAAAGCGTCAGCTTTAATTGCCAAAGCATCGAAATAAAGTGGATAGCCATTCTCAGTTCTACCCAGGAAAACAACCTCCAGCGAGGAATTGATGGGAGCTCCTACAACCTCTTCACTAAGCCCATACGATTCCAGCAATTCCTGCTGCCCCCTGGCACTTCCTCCACCATGAGAACCCATGGCAGGCAGAATAAAGGGTCTTCCACCCATATCTTTAACTTCAGTCACCAGGGACCTGATCACCTGCTGCAGCCCATCAATACCTCTGCTGCCTACTGCAATGGCCACCCGGTCATCCTCATTTATTCTTTCCCCTAGCCCCTTTTGCCTGAGCTCCCTGGCTGTTTTGCATCTGACATCATCCAGGCTGGGAGCAGGAATATCCTGTCTGATGCGTACCATTTTAGGGAGGACAACCTCCTCCAATCCTGGGTATTTAATACGGGAAAGGTCCATCAATACACCTCAATTCTATGAAGTCAGTTACATTATGCTTTATCTTAACAAGTCACCAGTCGATACAGAATACAGTTGCTTACTTTTAATTGAAAAACATATAAAATATTAAGGTGGAGTTACCCTGCCACATTTATATGAAAAAATACTTTTAAAAAAAGAAGCTGCTGCTGATATTTTGATAAATAGTTGCCTTCTTATTGCTCTATCTGAGCCTTAATCCTCCCTGGCAAACGATGATAGAGCAGATTATAGTACTCCCTTAACATTCTCTCAGCGGAAAAAACCTGTGCCATCTCTATGCTGGCCCTCATCATCTCTTCCCACCTCTCAGGCTCCTGGTAATAGGTGGGCACCACCTCTTCAAAGAGCAAATGATAGAGTGCTTCTAAGTCTCTTTCTTCATCATTGGTGATCTCACCCAGTTCTTCAAAAACCTCATCAATAATCCAGCCACTAACTCCATGTTCAGGCCCCTCTGCCAGCCAGCCATCAAGGACACTGAGATTTAAGACACCATTTAAAGCTGCCTTCATACCCGAAGTACCACTGGCCTCCAGTGGGCGTCGGGGGTTGTTGAGCCAGACATCACAGCCCTGAACAAGGTGTGCTGCAATCTCCAGATCATAGTTCTCGATAAAAACCACACTCTTTTTGTATTTACGGTCCATCTGAACCAGGCGCTGCACAATATCCTTACCGTACTGATCCTTTGGATGAGCCTTCCCGGAAAAAATAATCTGGATCCTTTGGTCCTGTAGCAGGGGGTGAATCACATCGGCATTGCGAAAGATTAACTCACTGCGCTTATAGGGAGCAGCTCTGCGGGCAAAACCAATGGTTAAGACATTTTCATCAAGTTTGATCTGGTTGCGGTCTTCCACAAACTCAATTAAATCTCTCTTGTTTTCTTTATGAGGGGAAGCCAGATCCTCTCCCTGCTCATAGGCCTCTCTAATCCTTTGATCCTGCCATGTCTTCAGATGCACACCATTGGTGATAGCAATAATGGGGGCCCGATCCGGAATGTTTCTCCACATACGACGGGCAGTCTTTCCATGCAACTCTGAAACACCATTACTCAGATGAGAAAGGCGCAGGCAGGCAGCAGTCATGTTAAAGGGGTCTCCACCCAGCTGGCACATCTGCTCATAAGTCAACCCATTATAAGCTCCCATGTGCTGTAACAATCCATGCTCATAGATCTCATTACCCGCAGCTACCGGAGTATGAGTGGTAAATACAATCTGAGATCGGGTAGCCTCAAGGGCCTCCTCAAAACTTTTGCCCATCTCTATTTTTTCCCTGATCAGTTCCATCCCGGCCAGCAGGGCATGCCCCTCATTGAAATGATATTTATCTACCTCAATCTCCATTGCCCGCAGGGCCCGAACACCGCCCACTCCCAGAATTATTTCAGCCGCCAGCCGATCCTCCTCACCTCCTCCATATAGCTTGGAGGTCATCCAGCCATGCTCACTGCCCTGATAACTGGCATCAAGCAGATAAAGAGGTGAATTGCCATAACCCTCAGCCAGAAAAACCCTGCAGACTACATCCTCCCCCCTGACCTGAACCCTGACCACAACCCCTGTCTCCTCCAGATCCTCGAACGCATAGCTGGGGTAAAGATCGTAGGGCCGACCCTCTTCACCAATTAGCTGCTTGGTATAATCCTCCCGCCAGAGAATCCCCAGTCCCACCATTGGAGCATCCAGATCATGGGCGGCCTTAAGATGATCTCCCGCCAGCACACCCAGCCCACCAGCATAGATGGGCAGGCTCTGATCAATTCCATACTCCATGCAAAAATATGCCACCCGCTGCCTTTCCTCTGCCTCCATATCTATCACCCTTTATGCTTTATTATCCTTTCTACATTATTGTTGATCAAAGGGTGATAATTTATCCTCTATTTAGAATAATAAAACTGGCTAAGCAAGAGATCGGTCCTGATCTATGTCCTCTGTATCATAGTTTTCGTACTTTAGAATCTTACCCTCCCAGTTACGGATCATGACATAACCCTTCCCTCGAGATAGAATATATTCAGGCATAATCGGAGTCTTACCCAGTCCCCGGGGAGCATTTACAATAAAGGTGGGGATGGCCATCCCTGAGGTATAACCCCTTAAATATTCCATAATCTCTATCCCATCATCGATGGAGGTTCTAAAATGAGTGGTTCCCTCAACGGCCTTGGCATGAAAAATATAATAGGGACGGACCCTGATTTTTAGCAGTTCATGGTTTAAGAGCTTCATCACATGACGGTCATTATTGATGCCATTTAGCAAAACAGCCTGGTTGCCAAGGGGTATGCCCGCCCTACTCAATTTCTCGCAGGCCTGCTGTGAAATGGTAGTAATCTCTCGTGGATGGTTAAACTGAAGATTGATGTACAGGGGATGATAACGTGCAAGCATACTGCAGAGCTGATCAGTAATTCTTTGTGGCATGGTTACCGGAGTTCTGGTTCCAATTCTGATGTACTCCACATGGGGTATGGCCTTTAACTCTCTGAGTATGGGTTCCAGCTGCTGGTTGGTAAGGGTCAGGGGATCCCCTCCGGTGATCAAAACATCCCTTATCTCCTGATGCTGCCGGATATAGCTCAGGGAGGCCTCAATTACCTCCCGGGGGTGATGTCTATCAACCTCATCCATGTTGCGGCGCCGCTGGCAGTGACGACAGAACATGGCACAGACATTGGTGATATTAATTATTAAGCGGTCGGGATAACGCCTGGTAATCGAACCCGCCGGATTGGTAAACTCCTCAGCCATGGGGTCCACTGTACCACAGGCATCCTCCAGTTCCTGCTTAGTGGGCACACCCATCATCCGCACCGGGCAGGCAATATCATCTCTGCTCATCAAACTGGCATAGTAGGGTGAGATTGCCCAGCGAGAACACCCTTCAACAGCAGCAATCTCCTCTTTTTCTCCTGGTTTAAGGTCAAGGATCTGCTCAAGGGTTTCAACACTGTCGATCCTCTTTTCCATCTGCCAGTGCCAGTCATCCCATTCCTTCTCTGTACCCCCAAGTACCTCCAGAATAAGTCTCTTTTTGTTCTGGAAGTGACTCTCCAGTTCCAGTCCCCGGGGGATATCATCTCTGGCCTGTAAATAGCCCTCTATTTTTGCTTTCATCTCCTGTGCCCGTTCCAGTGCTATCCTTCTTCGTTCAATAGACAAATTGCTGTTATTAGCCGCCATACTGACGCCTCCTCCTGTTTTTTTTCTTTCTTAGTCTCCTCTTTCGAATACCTCCCTTCAAGTAGCTGAGAATTAACCAGAGCTAGAGAATATCCAGCTCATGGCCCACCCTTTCAAAGATACTCAAAGCCTCTTTCAGATCCCTTTCCTCATGAGCGGCAGAGATCATAACCCTGATCCGGGCCTTTCCCCGTGGAACAAGGGGGAATCCAATTGACTGAGCAAAAAGACCCTCTTCCAGCAAACGGCGGCTAAACTCAGAGGAAAGCCTGGCTTCACCGATGATCACCGGAGTAATGGGAGTCTCGCTGTTTCCAGTATCAAAGCCAATCTCGGCCAGCCCTGTTTTAAAAAACTCAGCATTATCCCAGAGCTTTTCAACCAGCTCTCCACTCTCCTGCAGGATACGTACTGATTCCAGTGTTGCCGCTACATCCGGTACCGTCAGAGCAGAACTAAAGGTAAAGGGCCTCGTCACCTGCCGCATATACTCAATCATTTTACTGCTACCGGCAATACAGCCCCCCATGACTCCCAGAGCCTTGGAGAAGGTTCCCACCTCAACCTCAACCCGGCCATGGAGATCAAAGTGATCGACTATTCCCCTGCCACTGTCACCAAGAACACCCTCACCATGGGCATCATCCACCAGGACCATTGCTCCATACTCCTCAGCCAGCTCCACAATACCGGGCAGTGGTGCAATATCACCATCCATACTGAAAACACCATCGGTAAGTATTAGTCTTCTTCCGGAAAGCTCCTGCTGTAATATCTGCTCTAGACCCTCCAGATCATTATGGGGATAAACCTTGATCTGGGCCCTGCTCAGCCTGGCCCCATCAATGATACTGGCATGGTTTAGTTCATCACTGATCAGGGTATCACCCTTTCCCACCAGGGCAGGAATGGCGGCCAGGTTGGCATTAAATCCAGACTGCAATACAAGAGTCTCTTCCACCTTTTTGAAAGTGGCCAGCTCCTCCTCCAGCTGCTGATGGAGGGTCATGGTGCCGGCAATGGTTCGCACAGCTCCGGGGCCAACCCCGAATTCCTCTATCGCCTCAGAGACTGCCCTCTTTAGCCTTTTATCAGCTGCAAGTCCCAGGTAATTGTTGGAACAGAAATTCAAGACCCTTCTGCCCCCAATGGTGACCCGGGCCCCCTGGGGCCCCTCCAGAGCAGGAATATCCTTATAGAGACCCTTTTCTTTAAGCTCATCCAGCTTCTCATCGATAAAGGCAAGATCCTTATTGGCCATCTTAATATCCACCCCTTATGAAAATATTAACCATTTATTCAATATTCGATAAAGAAGGTGCTTTATCCTCCTTTAGAGAAATTGAGCAGAAAAAGAACCGCTGAAGAGAGAGCAGATCAACCCTGCATAATACCCCCCTGCATGCAGTAATATATGCATTTTGCAGGGGTAGATGGGTGTTACTCAACCCAGACAGCGGCTTCATATGTAATTTTTATTCCATATTGTTGATTAATTATTTGCTGATTATCCTGCTTTATAGATCAATTCCCAGCTGGGGCCAGAGCTCATCGATCCTATCTCTGGTCTTCTGATCCATCTCAACCCTTGCCGGCCACTCCCGCTTAAAACCCTCTTCAGGCCATTTGCGGGTAGCATCAATGATCATCTTACTACCATAGTTGGGAATTGAAGAGGCATGATCCAGCACATCAGCCGGTCCGGGCAGGAAGGTTATATCCCGCTCGGGATCGATGTTATTCAAAGTCACCCACCAGGCCTCCTGAACATCCTGAACATTAACCTCCTTATCCAGGATAACAATCACCTTGCTCAGCATCATCAAACCCATACCCAGCAAACCATTGGCCACCTTCATGGCATGGCCTGGATACTGCTTATCAATGGCCACAAAGACCAGGTTATGAAAGACCCCCTCTGGGGGCAGATGATAATCAATGATCTCCGGCAGTACCATCCGCGAGAGAGGGACGAAAATACGCTCAGTGGCATGGCCCATCCAGTAATCCTCCATAGGGGGCCTGCCCACCACAGTTGCCGGATAGATGGGGTCCCGGCGATGGGTGATCCTGGTCACATGGAAGAGGGGGTATTCATCGGCCAGGGAGTAGTAACCGGTATGGTCACCAAAGGGGCCCTCCCGTCTCAGCTCCTCCTCAGGATCAACATAGCCCTCCAGCACTATCTCCGCCCGGGCCGGTACCGGAAGATCCAGGCTGGTGGCCGAGACCAGTTCCACCGGCTTTCGGCGGAGAAAACCGGCCAGCAAAAATTCATCGATCTTCTCCGGACAGGGAGCAGTGGAGCTGTAGATGGTGGCTGGATCACCACCAAGGGCCACCGCCACCTCAAGCCTCTCACCCCTTCTCTTTGCTTCCCGGTAGTGGGCTGCTCCCCCCTTATGTAAATGCCAGTGCATACCTGTTGTTCTCTGATCAAAGACCTGCATCCTGTACATCCCCATATTAACCTGGCCTGAGGATGGATCCCTGGTAATAACCATGGGCAAAGTGATAAAGGGCCCGGCATCTTCTGGCCAGCAGGTAAGGATGGGAAGCTGACCAAGATCAACATCCCTTCCCTCCCTTACTACCTCCTGAACCGGTGCTCTCCGCACCCTGCGGGGTGGAAAGGAAGCCATCTCCTTCAATTTGGGGAGCATGGTCATCTTATCCATCAGGCCTCCTCCCACCCTCTGAGGCAGCTGTAGAAGCTCCTCTATCCTATTACCCACCTCATCCAGCTCCTCTACTCCCAGGGCCAGCGCCATCCTCTCCTCTGAACCAAAGAGGTTAATGACCACCGGGCAATCACTGCCCTTTACCTGCTGGAAGAGGAGGGCTGGCCCCTCCTTCCTGACCACCCTGTCGGTTATCTCTGTAATCTCCAGCCGGGGAGAGACTTGCTGATCAATACTTGTTAGCTCTCCTCTCTCCTTGAGGCTGGATATAAAGCTGCGCAGATCATTAAAAACCATCTTTATCCTCCTTCTTTTCTGCTACAAAGAAGAGGCGGTGAGCCCCCTCCTCAGCCTCCTCCAAAGAATAATCACGGTAAACATGATGACATCTGAAACCTTCCTCTCGCAGTATTCTCTCCAGCACCTCCCGGGCATAGGCCCTTTCTAAGTGGCGCTCATCTGCCCGCAGGTAACTTCCATCCTCCTGTTTAATCAGGAAGGTTAGGTCAACCTGCCAGATGAGAGGGTCCTGGCGCAGACAGTCCCGCCAGAAACAGAGGTAGTCATCCTCTTCATAGAGACAGAGATCCTCCTTGATGTTTCTGATTCTTTCCCTGGAATTAACATCAAAGATGAAGATACCACCCGGTTTAAGGGCCCGGTTTACAGCAGCAAAGACCCTATTTAACTCCTCTTCCCGCAGAATATAATTTATGGCATCATAAAATGAAACCACCAGCTCCACAGGGGTAGAAAGTGAAAAGGAACGCATGTCTCCCTGTTGAAATTTTATATTCTGGCGATCAGCCACCTTTTTTTCTGCCTCTTTAAGCATCTCAGCTGAAAGATCAATACCAATCACCTGGTAACCCCTATCTGCCATCAGCAGAGATAGGTTTCCCGTACCACAGGCCAGATCAAGTACCCGGTGCGGTCTGACCTTCATTCTTTCCAGAATGTCTTCAATATAATCAAGCCAGCTCTGATAGGAGACCCCCTCCATAATACGATCATAGAAGTGAGCGAAGACAGAATAGGGCTTCATGCTTTTAGTTCCTGAAAGGAAGAGATAAAGTTCATTACCTCACCCTTGCCATCACCTGTTTTGGCTGAAAAGAAGGTAAAGAACTCCTGCTGACAGTTTAGGGTCTTAAGAATAAGTTTTTGCTGTGGTTTTCTCTTGCCCCGACTGATCTTGTCCACCTTGGTGGCCACCAGCAAGACGGGAACCTCCATCTCCAGAATCCATTCCCACATCTGTCGGTCATCCTGGCTTGGTTGATGCCTGGCATCAACAATCTGGATTATGGCTGCCAGGTTGTAGCGGTGAAATAGATACTCCTCGATCATCTCCCGCCAGGATTCCTTCATCCGCTGAGATACCTTTGCATAGCCATAACCTGGAAGGTCAACCAGACAGACAGGACCCAGGTCATAAAAGTTAATGGCCCTGGTCTTCCCAGGAGTAGAACTGATGGCAGCAAAGCCCTTCCTCTTTACCAGAGAATTAATCAGTGATGATTTGCCTACATTGGACCTGCCCACCAGCGCCAGCTCGGGCAGCCGATGAAGCGGGTATTCATTGCTCCCGGTGGCACTGGCCACCAATCTTGGGTTCTTTATTTTCAACTTCTTGACCCTCCCGGGGCAAGCCCACGAGGATTCTTAGGCTGAGAGTGTGACCACTACTCATATCTCCTAAGCGTTAATTTCCGTCAGCCCGACGATATATATCCCAAGTGGTACCTGCCTTTATTTTTAATTTAAAATACGTCTGCTCTATCCTCGGGGCAAGCCCACGAGGTTTACGAGTAAACTTAACTTCTATCACATCAACAACCATAATCAGAGACTAAATCACCTGTTGCTCCTAAATGAGAAATTCTAGACCATAAGGGTTGATTCCTGCTCCTGATATTATGACTGACTGTTAAAAGTCAGCCCTAAAGAGGACTACAGATCGCTAAAAAAAGCGATCTGCAGACTTCTACAGGCCCCCTTCATTTATGGGGAGGGTGGAAGAACCGGTGGCAAGATCCAGCAGAGAGCCGGCATCTTCATTCTCCTCCTGTAGCAGGGAGTGTTCGATAACCTCGGGCAGAGTCTTAACTGCAACAATCTCGATACCATTAAAACCACGAAAGAGTGCCTGCCAGTTTTTTGATGGGATAATTACTCTCCTGGCACCGGCTCGTTCAGCAGCCTGTATCTTGGCCACAATACCACCCACCGGTTTTACCTGCCCTCTGATGGAAACCTCTCCTGTCATGGCCACCAGTGGATCCACTTTTTTACCGGTCAGAGCGGAATAGATAGCTGTAGCCATGGTCACCCCGGCCGAGGGGCCATCGATGGGAATCCCCCCTGGCAGGTTGATATGGAGATCATAATCTCGGGGATCCACTCCCAGCTGGCTTCTGAGTACAGTGAGAACGTTCTCCACTGAATCTCGAGCCATACTCCTTCTCTTAACCCTTCGGCCCCGCTCTCCCAGCTCCTCTTCTTCGATAACACCCGTGATCTGAAGCTTACCCTGCTGCCTTTCTGATTTCATGGCAGAGACCTCAACCTCTATAACCAGGCCCAGGTTGGGGCCCTGTACAGCCAGGCCATTGACGAAACCCACCTGGGGGTTGCTATCAACCTTTCTTTCAGGACGGGGAGAGTAATGGCCACTGTTGATTACCCATTCGATATCCTGCTTTAAGATCTCTTCCCTCTCCTCGGTGAGAGCAATGCCACCTGCAGTCTGGATCATGTTAACTGCCTCCCGACCATTGGTGGCATACCTGGTAATAGTCTCGATGGCCCCCTTTTTGGCTTTAAAGTTGATCTTCTTTACAGCATGCCGTGCTATATGACCAATCTCATCAGGAGTCAGAGAGCGAAAAAAGATCTCCAGACAGCGGGATCTAATGGCAGGAGGTATCTCAGAGGGCATTCTGGTGGTGGCCCCCACCATCCGGAAATCAGCCGGCAAGCCGCGTTGAAAGATCTCATGAATATGCTGAGGGACATTTTTGTCCTCCTCGTTATAATAGGCGCTCTCCAAAAAGACCTTCCGATCCTCTAAGACCTTGAGCAGTTTATTCATCTGGATGGGATGCAGCTCTCCAATCTCATCAATAAAGAGCAGACCTCCATGGGCTCTGGTTACTGCCCCTGGTTTGGGCTGGGGAATACCGGCCACCCCCATGGCACCTGCCCCCTGGTAAATGGGATCATGGACCGAGCCGATCAGGGGATCGGCAATGCCCCGTTCATCAAAACGGGCGGTGGTGGCATCAAGCTCTACAAATTTTGAGGCTTCACTGAAGGGTGACTGGGGATTCTCCCTGGCCCTCTCCAGTACCAGTCGGGCGGCTGCCGTTTTACCCACTCCAGGTGAACCATAGAGGATCACATGCTGGGGGTTGGGGCCACAGAGTGCAGCCTGCAGGGCCTTAAGCCCCTCCTCCTGACCCACAATGTCCTGAAAGGAGGCCGGTCTGGTCTTTTCTGCCAGGGGTTCGGTAAGTGAGAGCTTGCGAAGGTTGCGAAGCTTATTCATCTCCTTTCTGGATTCTCGGTTGATGGCAACCTTATTTCCCTGCTGAGAGCGAAGCAGGTTCCAGAAATAAAGGCCAATGACTACAGCAAAAAAGAACTGAATAAGGGTAAAGACATTAACAGCATAATTCAAAGGAACATCCTCCTTTTACCAGTTTACTGTTAATACTATTATTACCCCTCACAGTTCTTTTTATCCCCGCTAAAGCAATCTATTCCTTTTCATAGGGCTGCCCGATAGAAGCGGGAGGTGTGGCCCTTCCTATAAAGCCAGCCAGAGTTACCATCGTTAATAGATAGGGAAGCATCTGTACAAACTGGGTGGGGATTCCCACCTCCTGCAGCCTCATCTGCAGGGCCTCGGCAAAACCAAAGAGAAGACTGGCCCCCATGGCTCCAAAGGGAGTCCATTTACCGAAGATCATGGCTGCCAGGGCGATAAAGCCTCGACCGGCAGTCATGCCATCCCCAAACCTGCTCAAATGTGCAATGGAGAGATAGGCCCCTCCAAGTCCTCCCAGTGCACCACTGATAATAACACAGAGATAACGGGTGGAAAAGACATTTATGCCCACTGTATCCGAGGCAGCAGGATGTTCCCCCACTGAACGCAGTCTCAGGCCCCAGACAGTCTTAAAGAGCAGAATATGAACTACTACCACCAGCACCAGAGCCAGATAAACCAGTGGATTCTGGTGACCAATAACCTCACCCACCCAGGGAATACGATTGATTAGGGGCAGGGTAATATTCCTGATTCTCTCCACCGAGGGTGAGGTGCCGGCCACATCAAAGAAGGTGCGCAGCATAAAAACGGTAAAGCCACCGGCAAAGATATTAATGGCAGTCCCGCTGACCACCTGATCAGCCCGATAAGTAATACAGACAACTGCATGCACAAGTCCCACCAGACCACCGACAAAGAGTGCCCCC
>CAZXKH010000012.1:0-14426 GCA_964641385.1 uncultured Clostridia bacterium
AAGAATATTGGTTTCTACATTCTGATTATCATCCTATCTATTCTGGCAGCCAATTATTTTTTTGGTCAACAGGATCCCCCAGCCGAACTTAATTACACACAGCTAATCTCTCATATTGAGGAAAATAGGGTTAGTGAAGTAACAATAGTTGGGCATAACCTGATTACCGGTGAAGTTAACGGACAGCCCTTTGAGATAAGTATTCCCGGAACTACCGAGCAGATGGTTAATTTGCTAGAGGATTACAATGTGGTCATTAATACTGAACCGGAGCCTGAGCCACCCTGGTGGGCAGGTATATTTGGTTATCTAATATTAATCATAGTCTTTATTGGGGCCTGGTTTTTTATCATGCAGAGGATGCAGGGTGGAGGAAGTAAAGTAATGTCCTTTGGTAAGAGTAAGGCGCGCCTGCAGTCTGATGATAATAAGCGTGTCAGTTTTGATGATGTGGCCAATTATGAAGAGGTTAAAGAGGAACTCATCGAGGTTGTTCAATTTCTTAAGGATCCGGCCAAGTTTTCCAACCTGGGGGCCAAGATACCAAAGGGTGTTCTTCTATTGGGTCCTCCCGGTACAGGAAAGACCCTGATGGCCAGAGCTGTAGCCGGTGAAGCCGGAGTGCCATTCTTTATTATCAGTGGCTCTGATTTTGTGGAGATGTTTGTTGGGGTTGGTGCTTCAAGAGTTAGAGATCTTTTCGAACAGGGGAAGAAGAATTCTCCCTGTATTATCTTTGTTGATGAGCTGGATGCTGTTGGCAGGCAACGTGGTGCAGGGCTGGGAGGCGGACATGATGAAAGAGAACAGACCCTAAACCAGCTGCTGGTAGAGATGGATGGTTTTGAAGCCAATGAAGGTATTATCGTCATGGCTGCTACAAACCGTCCGGATGTTCTTGACCCGGCACTCTTAAGGCCAGGCCGTTTTGACCGCCAGGTAATAGTGGATAAACCTGACTATAACGGCCGGAAGGGCATTTTAAAGATACATGTCCGTGATAAACCAACTGCTGATGATGTGGACCTTGGTATCCTGGCCAAGAGAACACCAGGCTTTACAGGTGCTGATATGGAGAATCTGGCCAATGAGGCAGCTATTCTTGCTGCCAGAAGGAATAAACGCTATATTGAGATGATTGAGTTTGATGATGCTATCGATCGGGTTATCGCCGGTCCAGAAAAGAAGAGCCGCCTGATCAGTGATAAGGAGAAAAACATTGTTGCCTATCATGAAACGGGTCATGCTCTTTTGGGAGAGTTCCTGGAGCATGCTGACCGAACTCATAAGGTTTCCATCGTTCCCCGTGGAAGGGCTGGTGGTTTTACTATTCCTCTGCCTGAGGCAGATAAGAATTACCTTACCCGGACAGAATTAGTAGATCGTGTCACTGCTCTTCTGGGAGGAAGGGCTTCAGAGGATATCTTCCTCGATGACATCAGTACCGGGGCTCAAAATGACCTGGAAAGATCAACAAAAATAGTGCGGGCCATGGTTACTGAGTATGGAATGAGTGAGAAGCTGGGACCCTTAACCCTGGGACAAAAGCATGATGAACAGATCTTTTTGGGACGAGACATCTCCCGGCAACGTAACTACAGTGAAGATGTTGCTGCTACCATTGATCAGGAAGTGAGTTCTATTATTGATTACTGCTATAATCGGGCTGAGAAGCTCCTGCGAGAAAACAGTGATGTAGTGGAAAGAGTCGTTGTTGCCTTGAAGGAAAAGGAGACCCTTGACTCCAGTGATATTCAGGTGCTGATTAAAGGGAATGATCTTGATGGAGATCATGGTTCCGAAGATAGCAATGGTGAAACTGATGAAACAACAGAGTCCGAGATGGAGAAGGAAGAATCATATAAAATCACTGTTGATTACGATGAGGATGAAGAATAAAAAATTTCTGAACAAAGGCCAGGCCGATTAAAAAAGGCATGGCCTTTGTTCGCTGTTGTGAAGATTAGGAATATTAGCTGTAGAAAAGGGATTTTTTTTAAAATCTAGAATAATGAAAAAGAATAATAATAGAAAATGAAGTAAGATTCATTCCAGCAACCAATACTGTCCTTTAATCCTGTTCAAGGGGGGTGAAAATAAAGGAATTCTGGTTAAAGAGTACAGGTTTAATTTACTGGATAAAAAATAACTGAAGGAGTGATTTATTTTGGTAAAGTCTGATATTGAGATTGCCCAGGAGGCCAAACTGAAGCATGTGCATGAGATTGGTGAAAAGGTAGGGTTAAAGCCAGAAGACCTGGAGCTTTTTGGTGATTATAAGGCTAAGGTCAAACTGGATGTATTCGATAAATTTGCTGATAATGAGGATAGTAAACTGATATTAACAACAGCCATTACCCCTACTCCAGCCGGTGAGGGTAAATCAACTATTACAGTTGGACTGGGACAGGCTATGAACAGGATAGGCAAAAATACTGTTGTTGCTCTGCGTGAGCCATCTCTCGGACCATGCATGGGTATTAAGGGAGGGGCAGCAGGAGGCGGTTATTCTCAGATCGTTCCTATGGAGGATATTAACCTTCATTTCACCGGCGATATTCACGCCATCGGTACTGCTCACAACCTTCTTTCTGCCATGGTAGATAACCACCTAATGAAGGGCAATGAACTGAATATTGACCCCACCAAAATTTCCTGGAAACGCGTTGTAGATATGAATGATCGTGCTCTTAGAAATACTGTTGTAGGCCTGGGTGGAACAGCCCACGGTATTCCTCGTGAAGATGGCGCCATGATTACTGTGGCCTCTGAGATTATGGCAATTCTATGTCTGTCTAACGGTCTTGATGATCTGAAGGAACGGCTGGGTAATATTGTCATCGGTTATACATACGATGATGAGCCTGTAACCTGCCGTCAATTAAATGCACAGGGTGCCATGGCAGCTCTGATGAAGGATGCTATTAAGCCCAACCTGGTGCAGACCCTTGAAAACACACCAGCCTTTGTGCATGGCGGTCCCTTTGCCAACATTGCTCATGGATGCAACAGTGTAATGGCTACCAAGCTGGCCATGAAGGTCTCTGACTACACAATTACTGAAGCTGGCTTTGGCGCCGATCTGGGAGCAGAGAAGTTCCTTGATATCAAGTGTCGTTTTGCCGATCTGAAACCAGATGCCATAGTTATTGTAGCCACTGTTCGGGCTCTGAAGATGCATGGTGGAGCAGATATGGATAGTCTACAGGAAGAAAATCTCGAGGCCCTGGAAAATGGCCTGGAGAACCTGGAGAAGCACATCGAAAATATGCATAAGTACAATGTACCGGTAGTTGTGGCTGCCAACGCCTTTATTACAGATACCGAAGCAGAATTGAATATGGTTCAGGAGAGGTGCAATGAACTTGGTGTTGAAGTAGCCCCGGCAGAAATCTGGGAAAAGGGTGGCGAAGGCGGTATAGAGCTGGCTGAGAAGGTACTGGAAGCCCTGGAGAAGCCCAGTAACTTTGAGGTTCTTTATCCTGCTGAGGATTCCATCAAAGACAAGATTGAAGCCATTGCTACTGAAATTTATGGAGCCGATGGAGTAGATTATACTGGTGAAGCAGAGGCCAATATTGCTGCCCTTACCAAGCAGGGCTTCGATAACACTCCTATCTGCATGGCCAAGACTCAGTCCTCCATCTCTGACGATCCCAGCAAGAAGGGAAGACCCACTGACTTTAGAGTAACAGTCCGTGAGGTCTATGTATCTGCTGGTGCTGGCTTCCTGGTAGCTCTGACCGGAGACGTTATGACCATGCCAGGTCTTCCCAAGAAGCCTGCTGCAGAGGGCATTGATATCGATTCCAACGGAAAGATCAGTGGTCTCTTCTAAGTAGGGATAATAGAAAAAATAGATTTCAGGAGCCAGTCTGCGGATAACCCGGGCTGGCTCTTTTTTTGTTGCTTTTCCGCCCGGGTTGTGTATTTTTAATTTAGATATCCGCTGATGAACTGGATAATCTATTTTTGTTTTTACAAATAAATTCCTTGATCTGGATACCTGATATCAAAATCGGCTGCAATTATCCTGGCTCAGTGAAGTCAGGTGATGGATGAGAGATTCAGGTTTATGGTATTAAAAAAGCAATAATAGGCAGGAATATGAATTCTTTAACAGAATATATTATATAGAACATAATTTGGATACTGGTTGGTGCAGAGAGATTTATTAACATGAAAATATCTTCTGCTTTTCTGATGTGCTGTCTCTAAGTGTAACTCTTAGTTATTTTTAAAATTATATATGGGAGGTGAGTTATAGAAGTTTATATCTCAAAAAAAAGTATGTATTTAAATAGGGAGGATAAAAAATGAAAAAGTACTTAAGAGCAGGCTTATTTCTTTTTTTGGCAATTTTTATTATGGCTCAGGTTGGTTTGGCAGCCGATTATGAGATGGCAATTGCTCATTATTCAATAACTGATCCAGTAGAACAGGGTATGCAGGCTTCTCTGGTTTACTTTAAAAACATGGTAGAGGCAAGAACCGATGGAAATGTTGAAGTTACTATCTATGGTGATGGAGTGCTGGGTACTCCAGAGGAGTATACCCGTGAGGCAATTAGAGGTACCACTGTTCAGTCTGCGATTCTCTATGCCGGTTCATTTTCATCCTTTTATGAAAAGTATCAGTTAATGACTTCCCCCTTTCTCTTCCCCAACTACAGAACAGCGTGGAATTTCTTTGAAAGCGATTATTTTACAGAATTTATGGATGAGGCCAGAAAAGAGACTGGCCTTCGATATCTGGGGGTCTATGATGATGGTGGCGGGCTGGTGGCAATTACTAACAGCAGAAGGTTAATTAAGACTCCAGATGATATGGAAGGTTTATTGATTAGAACTGAAGAAAATCCTGCCCATATTGCCATGATAGAATCTTTGGGTGCTCAGGCTGTTCCACTTTCCTGGGGCGATGTAGTAACTGCTCTGGCCAGTGGTGTGGCTGAGGGTCAGTTCAATGCTCCATCAGTCAATAATTATGCTCAGTTCTGGGAAGTAACGGACTATACTTCCTGGATACCCTTTGTTTACAATACAGCCGTCTGGACTGTTAGTGATGCCTGGTTTGAGGAACTGCCCCAGGAATATCAGGAAGTAATACTGGCCTCTGCGCAGGAGGCAATGACTGTGGCCAGAGGTGTAGATACACAGAGGTCACTGCTATATTGGGTAGAGGATGCAGACAAATATGAAGATCACTATATGCCTACCCCGGAGGTTCAGGAACAATGGGCAGAGGTACTGAGACCTGCCTTTTATGAGTGGATAACAGAAGATTTTGGCATTGATGCAGAATTAGTCGATGAATTTTGGAATGCTGTTGATGAAGTTAGCCAGCAGGTTGATGAGAGCATATATGCAAGGCTTGGCCGATAGTATAAATTGAGATAGTATTCAACTAATAGGCCTCCGCTTTCCCTAAGGGCTGGCGGAGGCTCTTCTAATGGAGGTGAAAGAGTGTTAAAGACATTTAAAAAAATAAGTGATTATGCCGATAAAGTGTCACTATTTATTGCTTCTTTAATGGTACTGGGTATTTTATCTGTCTCAATCTATGGTGCATTTATGAGATATATCATGAATAGTCCAGTGCCCTGGCCCCTGCCGGTGGGGAGGCTTTTGATGATTTGGTCGGGTTCTATCGGTATTGCTGCTGCTTTAAAGAGAGGTCAGCATATGGGGGTAGATGGTTTTATTAGCACTTTACCGGAGAGGGCTGAAAGGGCAATTAGGTATATTGGTTTTGGTTTTGTTTTCATCTTTGTCTTAACTCTATTTTGGTATGGAATCCTGGAGACCATTTATGCCAGGGATCTTTATATGTTAACAGCCAGAACCAGGATTAGTTATAGGTGGTTAAATGTAGCCATTCCCTTTGGTGCCTTTTTGCAATTATTGCATCTGCTTGCTGCTCCCTATGTGGTAAAAGAGTTTATGGAAAAGGATCTGACAGAATCCGATCTAGAAATGGAAGAAGAACTGGGTCTTTAAGCATTCTTATTTTTTTAGAGGGGTAGATATTTATGATGAGTACTGTTTTAATATTATTTTTTATACTTATTTTATTGGGAGTTCCAATAGCATATACAATTGGCCTGGCCGGTATGTGGGGCTTGTTTTTGAGAGGGGGCATGGACTTCCTTTCTATTGTCCCTACACGTTTATTGGCTGGACTATCAGACTTTATTCTAATTTCTATACCTCTATTTATCCTCTGTTCAGAGTTGCTTAACAGGAGTGGGATGACCGATAAAATTATAAACTTTGCTTTAAGTATTATGGGGAGATATAGAGGTGGATTGTCACATGTAAATATTGGAACCAGTATACTCTTTGCCGGTTTAACAGGAACAGCAGTTACAGATACTGCTGCTGTGGGTAATATTTTAATCCCTGTTATGAAGGAGAAGGGGTATGGTTCTGGGTACAGTGCGGCAGTTACTGCCTCCTCATCAGTTATTGGGCCCATAATTCCGCCCAGTTTAATTATGATTGTATATGCCAGTATGTTTTCTGAGGTTTCGGTTATCTCTATGTTTGCAGCTGGTATTATACCGGGGCTTATTATTGGCATTTCACTCTTAGTTGTTAGCAGTATCATAAGTATCAGAAGGAGTTATCCTCAGGAGAGAAAATATAGAATTAAGGAGATTGCAGTCTCTTTCCGGAAGGCCATTTGGGCCTTATTGACTCCGGTTATTATTCTGGGAGCGATACTCAGTGGTCTGACCACAGTAACTGAAGCAGGAGCTATTGCAGCTTTATATGCTCTGCTGGTTGGAGTAATAGTTTATAAAAGTTTGAGTATCCAAGATATAAAGGATTCGCTGATTAATACAGTTGTTCTGTCAGGTGTGGTATTCTTTCTGATTGGAGCAGCAAATATCCTGGGCTGGGTAATTACTTACACTGGTTTAACTCAGGTTCTGGGAAATGCCTTTATTAATTTTAGTGCCAATAGAATTATTCAATTGTTAATGATCAATATTCTCTTTTTGATTGTGGGAATGTTTTTAGATATCGGTCCTGCTGTAGTTATTCTGGCACCAATTGTTTCACCGGTAATGGTGCAACTTGGTTTTGATCCCCTTCATTTTGCCATGATCATGATGGTCAATGTAAACATTGGAAATGCCACTCCCCCCATGGGCATGACTCTGATGGTGGCATCTCAAATTGGAGAAGTAGCCTATGAGAAGGCTATCAAGGAGGTCATTCCCTTTCTTGCCGCAGAAATTGCAGCTCTCCTATTAATCTCATACATTCCTGAATTGACCTTATGGGTGCCAAGAATTCTGGGATTAAGCTGGGGATAAAAGGCTAATTTTATACGATTGCAAAACAAAAGGAAATGAATATATCAAATAAGGCTATCTGAAAGATATTTTGGTGGATAAACTGGAAAGCCCGGGGTAATCGTTGATCTTCAGGTTAAAAATCCAGCATCAAGGATACTGGTTGTTTTTTTGCACAATATAATTTTTTGAATAACAAAATCCCCCATTGCAGGCAATGGCAGTGGGGGATTATTGTTATCTCTGTCTTTTTTTATTCGTATCGCTCTGGTTTGGCTTCAAGGGTAAGGGGAATTATTTCAACCTCTCCCTGGCGAAAGACTCTGAGCATAATCTTTTCATCAATCTCTTGCTCCAGTATAAAATCTATCAGCTGTTGTGAGTTTTCTATATCCTGCTGGTTGGCCTCCATGATTACATCCCAGGGTCGTAGTCCTGCTTCATCTGCCGGGCTGTTTCTGACTACTTCCGCAATCACTGTCCCCTGTCTGTCCTCCAGGTTTAGATACTCAGCTATATCAGGGGTAATATCGGTTAAAAGAACACCCATCCATGGCTTATCGAGGACAGGTTCTTCGTATTCTCCAGTCTCTTTGAGAGAAGTAACTACTTCCTTTACTTCATTGATGGGGATGGCAAAACCTATTCCCTGGGCCTCAACATTAACGGCGGTATTGATACCTATAACTTCTCCCTTGAGGTTGAGGAGTGGTCCTCCACTGTTACCGGGATTAATGGCAGCATCTGTTTGAATAAGATTTTTGTATGTTCTTGTCTGCTGACCATCTCTAATCTGTAGGGGCCTGCCGGTTGCACTTATTACTCCAGCAGTAACTGTATGGTCAAGTCCATAGGGATTACCCACTGCCACGGCCCATTCACCGGGACGAATAAGATCTGAATCTCCCAGCTGGATAGGTTGCAGTTCATTATCGCTTTCAACCTTTAGTACTGCCAGGTCCAGGTCGTAGGAGGACCAGACCTCTTCCGCCAGTTTTTCTCTTCCATCATTAAACTCGACCATAATTTCGCCCTCTAGGGCACCATGAATAACATGTTCATTGGTAACGATATAACCATCATTACTTACAACAAAGCCTGTTCCAAAACCCTCCCGGTAGCGTGGTATGCGCTCATAGGAGCGACCAAAGAATTCCTGAAAGAAGGGATCGCTGAAAAAGGGGTTAAAGGGATCAACTGTCTCTACTTTGGTGTTGATTCTGACAACTGATTCAGTAACCTCCTCTGCAATATCAGCAAAGATATTGTTTTCTATGACCATTTCCATGCTGTCCATCTCCTCTGCCTGGAACTGACCTGGCACAAACAGGCCCCCGATTAGAAAGAGGCATATCAGCAGAGGTATCATATTTCTTTTGTTAATTTTCATTTAATATCACATCCTTTAATTGGTTATTTTAATCCTTTCTATTCTCTAACAATTATAATATATCCACTATAAAATGATCAAGCTGAAAAATGTAAAGATATAATAAATTAGGCTTGACATTAAGATAACAAACTGGGTAAAATATATCAGGGGTGATAGCCATCGTCGAAATCAAAGAGGAGATAGTGAGAAGACTCTTTATGAGCAGTGAATATCTATCAGGGCAGAGATTGAGTGTAGAGCTGGGAATCAGTCGCAGTGCAGTCTGGCAACATATCCAGGGACTGAGAGCAAGGGGTTATGAGATCGAGGCTTTGCCACGCTGTGGTTACAGGATAGTAAGTACTCCCGGACAGCTGGTCAAAGAGGAGATTAAAAGGAACCTCAGGACCTCTATTCTGGGCAGGAAAATTATTGATCTGGATTGCACTACATCCACCAATGATCTGGCGCGCAGGGAGGCCAGGAGGGGAGCAAAGGAAGGGCTGGTGGTTCTGGCTGAAGAGCAGACTAAGGGTAGGGGCAGAAGGGGTAGAAGCTGGTATTCTTCTCCGGGAGGCATCTATTTTTCTCTGTTATTACGACCCAGACTGGAGCCCGGAAGGGCTTCTTCACTAACCCTTTTGGCTGCAGTATCTATGGTGGAGCTATTGGCGCAACTGTATGGCCTGGAAGCTGGAATTAAATGGCCCAATGATATAATTCTAGAAGGTAAGAAACTGGCAGGAATTTTAACAGAAATGGGAGCAGATACAGAATCCATTGACTATCTGATTATCGGTATTGGCTTGAATGCCAATCAACGATCTGCGGACTGGCCAGAGGAAATAGCAGAGCTGGCAACCTCATTACGGATTCAGCTGGGTAAAGAGGTAGATCGAGCACTGATTGCGGCCGGGCTGCTGGAAAGAATGGAGGCATTATACTCTTCTCTGGGAGAGAAAGGAGCAATTGAGAGCATGATTGCCAGGGCCAGAGAATACTCTGTATTGTTGGGAAAGGCGGTGACGATAAAGACTATCCATGAAAAATTTAGAGGACAGGCCCTTGATCTGACCCCTGAGGGAGCATTACTGGTCAGGCGAGAGAATGGAAAGAAGGAAAAGTTATGGGCCGGTGATGTCAGTATTGGCAGTAGAGAGAGTGATAATAATTGAGGAACTTGGCTGGAGTTAGGATGAGTATGATCGGACTCTTTGCAGCTCTTACTGCTCTGGGTGGTTTCCTTTCCCTACCACTTCCTCTGACCCCAGTGCCTTTTAGCCTGCAGCTGATCTTTACTTTAATGGCAGGAATTTTGTTGGGAGGTGGGGCCGGGGCTTTAAGCCAGCTGGTCTATATTCTTATTGGGGCAGTGGGTCTGCCCGTCTTTGCTGGCAGAATGGGTGGTGTTTTCCCCCTGGTGGGCCCCACTGCTGGGTACATCTGGGGTTTTGTGCTTGCTGCTCTGATCACTGGCTATCTATACTCCCATCTAAAAAAGGAGTCTCTTATTTTTCCCCTCTTAGTTTTGGGTTTGATGATAATATATATCATGGGTGTTATGGGCCTGATGCTGGTAACCGGCCTTGATCTCAAGTCTTCCCTGTTAACCGGTGTGGTGCCCTTTATTTTGCCTGATCTCTTTAAGCTGCTGGCGGCATATTTTTTATTAAAGAAGTTTATCTCCCTTTCTGTCTTTAAGCAGGAGGTGTCCTAGTTGAAGAGATTAAAGATTGAATCCCTGAGCTCTCTCCCCCTTTTGCTGGCGCCAATGGCTGGAGTAACTGATACGTCTTTTCGCCGGCTGGCAAGGAGTATGGGAGCAGGGATTTTATATTCAGAGATGGTCAGCGCTAAGGGAGTTTTATATGGAAGTGCTAAAACCAGAGAGCTCCTTTATTTTGAAGAGGAGGAGCGGCCCTTTGGTATCCAGCTTTTTGGAGATAATTCCCGGGAGGTGGCCCGGGCAGCAGCTCAGGTGGAGGCTAAATTTAGTCCGGATTTAATCGATATTAATATGGGCTGTCCTGTACCCAAGGTGGTAAAGAGTGGTGCAGGTTCTGCTCTGATGAGAAATCCATCCCGGGCAGTTGAGATGGCAGCAAGGGTGGTTGAAGAGGTGCAGCTGCCAGTTACTGTTAAGATGCGGACTGGATGGGATCAAGATAACCTTAATGCTACCAGGCTCTCAGTTCAGCTGGAGGAGGTCGGTATTTCCGCTCTGGCAGTCCATGGTAGAACCAGAGATCAATTTTATGAGGGCAGAGCCGACTGGGGGATAATCAGGGCAGTCAAGGAGGAAATTTCCATCCCCGTTATCGGTAGCGGCGATCTGTTAACCCCTCAGAAGATAAAGAGTTTTTTTGATGAGACCGGCTGTGATGCAGTCATGATTGCCAGAGGGGCCAGGGGGAATCCCTGGATTTTTAGCAGAACATTAGAACTATTGACTGCTGGCACTCCAGGTAAAAAGCCAAGTTTAGAAGAGGTGATCCGGCTGACCATAAAACACCTTGAGCTGCAGATTAAGATTAAAGGTGAATACCGGGCTGTGCGTGAAATGAGAAAGCACTGTGGCTGGTATTTAAAGGGTTTTCCCGGAGTTAAAGCTTTGAGACAGCTGATTAATCAGGTTAAGAAAGCAAAGGAATTTAAGTCCTTATTGCTTGAATACCTTGCATATAGTACCAATAGTAAGGATTACTAGGCTCCTGATCAATTATTATCCTGCTTGATACTATTGCATTCCTTTCAAATCTTTGTTAAAATATTATGTACACGTAATTGTGCACATAATTTTTCTTTTCTCTGGGTATGATGATTAATATGGGGGTCTGAAGATGGAATTTATTCGTATTGGTAATAAGGTAATCAATCCCTTCCGTATTCAGCGGATGACAGAAAAGATTATTGCACTGCGCAGCAATGGTCTCTCTCAGGCTGAGGTAGCAAGGGAAATGAATGTAGAACGCACCTTTATTTCCAGACTGGAGAGTCTGGGTGAAGTGCGCTGGGGAGAAAAGATTGCCCTGGTGGGTTTTCCAATTAAAAATAAAGAACAGATCAATGAGCTCTGTCAAGAAGCAGGAATCGATTATGTTTTTTTACTTACCGAAAAAGAGAGATGGAATTATATAGAAAAAAAGAGTGGTATTGATCTCTTTAACAGTGTGATGGATTTGATTGCTCGTCTGAAAGAGTATGATACTATAGTATTTTTGGGTTCCGATCAGCGGATAGATCTGGTTGATACTTTACTGGATGGAAAGGTTATTGGGGTAAAAATTGGTGAGTCTCCTCTGACTGAAGATATTATAGTTGAGCTTGATAACTTAAAAAGAGTGATTGACTCCATTCCAGAATAAATTACTAATAGCAGTTGAGTATACATTAATTATATTAAGGAGGAGGCACTACCCTCATAATTATTACAGGGGGTTGCTGCCAAAGATCAATGAAAAGGGTTGTCAGTGTAAGCCTTGGGTCCTCACAGCGGAATCACCGCCTCAGAACTGAATTTTTAAACCAGGAAGTCTTGATTGAAAGAATCGGGACTGATGGCAATCTTAAAAAGGCTCGGTCTCTGCTGGAAGAGCTGGATGGTAGGGTTGATGCCCTTGGTCTTGGAGGTATTGATCTCTACATCCGGGCGGGAGAGAAGAGGTATGTCTTCCGTGATGCCAGAGGGATGATTAAAAATGTAACCAGGACACCTGTGGTAGATGGAAGTGGTCTAAAGGATTCTCTGGAGAAGAGAATTATTTTTTCACTGGCCAGAGAATATCAGCTGGATCTCTCCCATAAGTCTGTGTTTTTAGTATGTGGTGTCGATAGGCCGGGTATGGCTGAGGCACTGGAGGAGTTAGGAGCCAGTGTTACTTACGGAGACTTAATCTTTTCCCTGCGTCTTCCCCTGCCTATCCGCAGTCTGCAGGGCCTTAATAGGGTGGCCAGCATAGTGGCACCAATTGTCTGCCGCCTGCCCTTTAAATTAGTCTATCCCACTGGTGATAAACAGGAGTCTTCAAAGGGTAAAAAGAGATATAGACCGTACTTCCAGCAGGCAGAGGTAATTGCAGGGGATTATCATTTTATTAAAAGAAACTCTCCGGAGAGAATGGCTGATAAGATAATTATCACCAATACAGTAACGGAATCAGATGTTGAAGAATTAAGAGCAAAGGGAGTTTCTATGTTAATTACTACCACCCCTAAATTAGAGGGACGTTCCTTTGGAAGCAATGTTATGGAAGCACTGCTGGTAGCTCTAATGGGTAAGGGGCTGGATAGGATGACTGAAAAAGAGTATTTACAGCTGGCAGATGAAATGTGCCTGAAACCCCGGATTGAAAAGTTGCAGTCATAATTTAATCTATGGAGTAAAGGGGGAGAGAGGGATGCATAAATTCGGATTTATAATTCATCCTCTATCGGTAGATGATCTTTCACGCAAGTTTCCCTTTGTAGATAAACTGCCGGAGAGGGTTTTGGAACAGCTGGCCAGACTGGCACCACCGGTTAAGATATCTGAAATAACGGGCATTAAGTCCTTGCAGGGGCATTTAACTGAGGGCTGGTTCGTGGGCTGTCTCTTAACCTCCAGGCTGATGAAGGAATTACCCGAGGATTATGTGCTTAAGAAGATCATCAAGGCCGGTAAGAAGGCGGAGGAGCTGGGAGCAGAGATTCTTGGTCTGGGAGCCTTTAGCTCTGTTGTTGGTGATGCGGGTATTACTGTTAGTAATAACCTCAATATACCTGTTACCACCGGTAATAGTTATACAGTCTACACAGCACTGGAGGGTACCAGGCTGGCAGCAAGAAGGCTTGGCTATAGCTTTGAGGAGAAGAATATCTTAATTATTGGTGCCACCGGTTCCATTGGCTCAGCCTGTGCCAGACTTCTGGCTTCTGAGGTTAAGAGATTGCATTTACTGGCACCTTCACCGGATAGAATTAATCAGCTGGTGGTTGAACTACAGCAGAACCATCCTGAACTGGAACTAAAGTGGGGCACAGATCTGAAGCCGATGCTTTCACAGGCGGATATTGTTATTAGTGCTTCTGGTTCATCCCTTCCCCTTATTGATCCTGACTGGATCAGGCCTGGAGCCATTATCTGTGATGTAGCCAGGCCCAGAGATGTAAACCAGATTGTAGCAGAGAAAAGAAAGGATGTACTGGTTATTGATGGTGGTATTGTCAGGGTTCCAGGACCGGTTGAGTTTAACTTTAATTTTGGTTTTCCAGAGGGAACCTGTTATGCCTGTATGGCTGAAACGATAATGCTTGCCCTGGAGGGGCGTCTGGAAAGCTTTACCCTGGGGAGAAAGATAACTGCCAGTCAGATCGTAGAAATCTCTGAGATGGCTGAAAGGCATGGTTTTCAATTATCAGGTCTTCGTAGCTTTGATCGCGAGGTTACCTATGAACAGATAACATCTCTTAAAGAAAGGGTAGAAGCTGGAACTCTATTGTCCACTTGACAAATGTTTCTATATTAATTATAATAATTTTTAAACGATTGGCATAGAATTAGTGTCAAGTACTGGACCACTGGCACTAATTCTATTCTTTGTTTCTTGAAGGCTCAACTATTTCCAGCAAAAAGGATCAGAAAAATTAAGTCACAACCCTTCAAAGTTCATAGTCATCTACCTCGCCTCTTTCACGGGCGAGGCCTGCAGCAGATTATACTGCCTGTAGTGGGTTGTGCTGCCTGTAGTGGGTTGTGCTGCCTGTAGTGGGTTG
>CAZXKH010000013.1:0-14345 GCA_964641385.1 uncultured Clostridia bacterium
CTCGTATGGTTATAATCCAAACAGGAGTGTGAACAGGATATCCCGGGTTGCTATAACTTATCCATGTGTAACATGCCACGGTCTCAGACCCCGGAGAAGCACCTCAGTCTCGCCACTACACCGTTAGTGTACTGCCTTCTGCCTGTATAAGAGCATAGACCTTCCCATCTGATATTTTCGGGGCTCAATCCCTTCAACATCGGTATCTACCAAAATAATCTGGGAAGATGACAATCCCAAAAGAAAGTTCCCTCAACGCACTAAATGGATTTCCACATTAAAAGTATAACAGAACTGACGACAGGACTCTTCGTCAGGAAAATATTAATCAAACTTATAGAAACTTAATTCAAATTATTGCATTTCAAAACCTCCCTAAACACATGTTATTATTTTCATTGTCTTACATATGATTGCATAGATTATGAGTTTATTTTCAATTATTGCTGATTGCAATTCAAGATTTTTAATCATCTCAAATAATTTCACCTTTAACATAGTGTTATTGTTTGAGCAGATGTTAAAAATCCTTTGCTCCACAAAATAAAATACATATTAACCCTTCAATAACATCCAAAATAATCCTTCATATTTCTATGATTATTTACGTTAATCCCTGATATCTACAAAAAATCTCCTATTCAGCCATATTTGTTTCTTTTCAAATAACACTGATGAAAAAAAAGACCCCATAATGAGGCCTTTTATATCAATGAAAGAGGAGGTATACTATTCCTCCTCCCTTTTTCCAATAGCATCTCTTCTGATAGTTAGTTTATCTCCTGTTCTGAGATCTTCAGGTTGAGCCAACAAATCTTTATTGGCCCTCAGAATATCCTCCTCACGGGCTCCAAACCTGCGGGCAATCTTCCAGAGATTGTCCCCTGGCTGAACCACATAGAGAACAATAGAGGGCAGATCTTCTTCCTCCATCAGTGGAGAGGTAACTACCAGATCAGAGACTACTTCCAGTTCCATGTGCTTAAGGGCCCTGATGCTCTGATCAAGCTGAACCTTTAACTTAAGGGTCCTGGCATTTAACACCTCATAATCCAGGTTCCTAATCTGGATGCGGGTATCAAGTACCATCTCATCCTCAGTTTGCGAGAGAGGGATAAGGCTCTCAAAAACAAAGGACTCAATGATCATATCAGACATAAACTGCTCCCTGGCTTCTCCCAAGTAGAGGATAGAAGCTTCAATCTGACCGGTGATTAGGGCACCACCATCTGAGGCCTCAGTCATACATTTTTTTAATACTGCTCTAAAATGGAGTATCTGGCTGAGGTCAAGATATTCCTGGGGAAGATTAAGGGTATGCTCTACCCAGTTTTCCTCCCTTTTATCATCAAGCAAAAGATCAAAGCTCTTTATTTCCCGCTGAGTATCGACCTTTTTGCTCTCCAGATCTGTAATTAACTCCACTTCCCTAACTTCAATGAGCCTGATATAACCCTCCAAAAGAAGGCTAATCATGATCCTGCCTGGACCCCGCGAGCTTACCTCTGTCTCTCTGATCTCGATCAGATTGGAGATGCTAACCTCTTCAGTATGATTATCTATCTGCAAAAGCTCCCTAAATTCCAGCATTCTGGTCATATTTCTGGGGCCATCTGGTGAAAGATAAATAAGATTAAGTCCAATAACACCTCTCAGCTCCAGTTCATCTTTAATCAGCTCTTCATCCAGTCGAATTAACCTTGCCTCATGATAGAGAAGTTCCTGCATCCCCTCTTCTGTCAGATCAACTTCCTCTTGAATGCGGATGGTCTCCGCCCGCTCTTCCACCAGCTCCTCAATAGAGACCCTCTGTGTCTGGAGTTCTGCCTCCCTTTCCAGACCTTCAATCCGGTCAATAAAGCCCAGCTGGCTCTTCTCCACCACCCTGATAACCATGGAGATGGTAACCAGATAACTTACACTCCTGTCTCCCTTTAGTGCTGAGGTTACATCACTGATATCTGCTTCCAGCATAACCTCCATACCGGAGCATGCTTCAGAGAAGGGAACATAATCATTGAAGTCCATTTCCTCATGCTCAAAGGTTAGCAGAGATCCTTCCTCCTCTTCTCGAAAGCCTGCATAAAGGAGATATAGTTCTGCTCTTCCCCGAACTTCAACCCCTTCATCAACAATGGAAGCCTCAATACTCCTGATATCTCCTCTTAACTGTAAAAAAGTGCCGATCTCAGGCCTTTCCTCTGATATTTTTAGCTCTCCCTCTATCGTCTTCTGGAAGCTCTCTTCACCAACCACATTCTCTACCCTAATCCGGTCTTCTTTGTAATTTACTGGCATCCTGCTCCTCCCTTCCTTCAATCTTCTCCCATCTTCCTGATACCTAATTATTGTATGTTAATAAAAGTTATTCTGTGATTGCCCTGCTAAATATCTATGGACTTATTAGTTAAAATATTCCTCTATACAGACCTTTTATTTTTTCACAGTCAGGGAGTGAACTACATAGAAATAAGAAAGCAGCTGATATCTGCCCATATAATGTCAGCTTTCAAAAATAGCCTGAGGTGAGCTAATATGAAGCGAAGACATAAGGTCTATCCTCACCCCCTGGTAGAATATATCCCTCTAAATCTTTACCCTTTAATGGAGGGAAAAGAAAAACTCCCCTTTAAAGGTACCAGAATAGTGGTAACTGAGGAATGGAAGAAGGTTAAGCCCATGCTGCCTGGACAGATTGATGAACTGAAGGATACCAACCAGAAGAGAGAGCGGCTCTATCTTCTGTTATTTAATGCCAGCCTGATTGAGATCAAGTACAGAGGCTTTATCGTCTATCTTTTGGGAACCAAAAGGGAAAAAAACTGGCAGCTGGGAATGGTTACTAAAAAATACTTCTATAAGTCTAAGCTATCCTTTCTGTTGCTATCTCCTGAGGGTGAAAGGCTGGCCAGAGAGAATCTGGTTATAGAGGCTCCCAGAAACGGTAGGCGATAAAGAGACAGGAATATAGAAATACCCCTTCTCCCTCTCTCGCCCAGGCCAGCTCCCTGACCCTCCCCTCCCATGAAAAGGTGTTATTAGAAGAAGCAGGCACCTCTTCCAGCTTGATATACTCCTCTGCCTTATGCTCTGTTAATTGGATGACCCCCCTTTTATCCTGCCAGCTGATCATATAACGACACCCCAGACAAAATACTCCCTCATCCAGTCTGTTCATACTTATCAGCTCCAGCTCTAAATTCATAATCTCTTGCAGGCCTTTCAGCACTATAGATTCCTGACAGGATTTATTTTCCTCTCCTTCAAGTGCCAGAGAAAAAAGTGGTTTTTGACAGGAAGAACCTGTGAGTAGATAGTGATTATCAATTTTATCCAAAAGTTCCAGATTAACCAACCAGCTGGAAACAACCTCTACCAGAGACTCCTCTCTTAAGATGTAATTAATATCCAGCAGGTGAAAGGAGGGCTCAGCAGAAAAACCGGTCTCAAGTTTATCTGCTTCCAGCTCCAGCCTTATTTGTCGTTGAAATTTGAGGTAATGTTCCTCTTCCTCTCTCAGGGGCAGATAATAAAGATGAAAATCCATTCTGCCTGTCAAAAGAAGCCTTCCCGGCTGGAGCGGAGAAACTTCTCCGCTCAGTTCTGCCTCCACTCCCTGGATGAGGTGGGCTTTTTGGTCTAGCCTGTATTCGGTGCGGTTGTTAAAAATACGGCTGATTTGACCCAGCGACCGGGCTGCTCGAAGGGGATGGCTCAAACTGACTTCATCATTAGCACAGAGGAGTTCAAATATTCCTCTCTCCAGCAGATAGTAGTTCAGCTGTAATGGTAGAAAGAATAGGATCTGTTCCTCCCGATATTCACAGTTAACCTCCCCCACCAGAGTCTCTACCTCTACCTCATGGGATTGGGTTTCAACTTCCAGCCATTCCTGCCAGAGAAAGGAGTAAGTTTTTCGGCACTCTATTCCCCTCTGGTTGATATAAAAAAGGAAGAATTCCACCCTTCCCTGAAGAAAGAGGGCTCTATCAACCGCTCTTGTCTCCTCAAGTCTAAGAGCTGTCTCCACTGATACCAGCTGAAAATAGTCAGCCGGTGGTATAACCCTCCTTAAAATCAACAGTTCTTCCTCTCCTTTTTTAAGCACCGACCTTAAAGAGAGTTTCCGCAGTGGCGACCGGCCCGACTCCTTACTACCCTCAAAGACATCACTCTCCACCTCGGTGCGCTGTAAAACTTCCAGCTGCAATGCCAGCTGAAGGCTTACTTCCAGCCTATTCTTCCTCTTTTCCCAGATCAGGTCCTTTAATTCTCCCTGGCAGTTGATACGTACTGCCCCTCCTGTGTCCCTGCGCTCCAGCAGGCGGTCAAGGGGCTTAAGAAGGCAGTCCAAAAAAAGAACACTCCCCTGATCGAGATAATATAGAGTGAGTTCAATACTTCCTGTTAACAAAAGAACCTGCTGTAAAGGGGTTATCTCCAGCTTAAGGATGGAGGCCTTGAGTTCTACCACCTGCTGCCATTCTGCTGAAGAGGGAATACTAAGAGTAAAGACCAGCTCCTCCCTTCGCTCTTCCAGTATACTATCCACCAGAAAGAGCTGCTTGCCCAGCCAGCTGCCCAACCTCTTCCCCAACAGGCAGCGAACCATTAGAGAAAGATAGGATTTTATTTTAATTATCTCTCCCTGCTGGTTAAGGGCTTCTACCTGCAGATAATCAAGCTCCAGGTGGGGGAAAAGTAAACAATTTAAGGGTGAGGCCATCTCAGGCAGGAAAATACTAAAATTTCTTTCCTCTTTTTTGATCTTTTCTTCCCCTTGTGGGTTTATATAGCTGAGCTTAAGGAGTATTCTCCCCTTAAGAATGAATCCTTCACTGCCGGGCAAAACTGCTAGCTCCTCCACTAAAGAAGAAACATTTTTCAGCCTCCCCAGACCTGAGGACAAGTAATGAGTATATGATAGCCTGAGGCAAAATGTATTTTGTGTCGGGAAATAATAGTAATCCTTACCCACCTTCATCCTCCTCCTGCTAAATAAGTATGAAGGTGGCCCTCTTATTAATAACCACAGAAAAAAATAAAGGCGACTATCTAAGGGATAGCCACCTTTGATTGATGAATCTCCAGTTTACTGTTACTCCAGATTGGGTTCATAGGGAGGCACTGGCTCCACCACAGTCACCTGGACAGTCTCGGTGACCTTGACCAGAAACTCCAGTACTATTTTCTGATGGAGTAAAGTGCCGGCCTCATTCAATTCAGCCTTTACATGCTCAATAGTGGGGAAGACCACTGCCTCCATCCCCGGTTCTGCTCCGGGAATATCGATAAAAAGACTGAAGGGCAATATCTCCTCCTGGTGCCGTTCCACATTGTCTTCATCGATGAAAAAGATCTGTTTCTGGATAATGCCCTGTAGAATAACCTTGTTCTCGATTACCACTGCCTCCAGTTCCTGGACAAAGGTGTCAATTTCACGGATTTTGATTGCCGGCTGAGGGAGCTCAAAGGTGCTCTCTTTTAGAGTCTGAATAACATTCTCTCCCACTACCTGGGGCAGTTTAAGTAAACTGTCCTCTCCCAAAACTAGCTGAACCTGAACGCTTTCTGTAACTTTAACAAAGAGTTCCAACACAATCTCCTGTAACAGCAGTTCTCCCCCTGCTGCCAGCTCTGCCTTAATATGTTCGATGACTGGAGAGACCTGAACATGCATTCCCGGCTGAGCGCCAGGGATATCTACGAAACTGCTAAAGGGCAGATCCTCGCTCTGATGGTGTTCCAGATTATCCTCTCCTACAAAGAAAACCTGCTTGTGTATTACACCCTGAACAATCACCTTATCATTAATAACCTCTGTCTCCAGGTCAACGATACTCGCTTCGATCTCTGAGATCTTAATGGCAGGGGGATCAAGCTCCAGCTCACTCTCGATTAGCTCCTGAACCTGATTCTCTCCTGTAACCCTGTCGATAAGAAAGACGGGACCCTCGCCAGTTTCCACAAAAATTTGCTCAATCTGTGTAACCTTGATGAAGACCTCAAAGACAATCTTCTGATGCAGGATCTGGCCCTCATCGATGAGCTGTGCCTCAACATGAGGAGTCTCAAAGTCAACCTGAACCTCCATACCCGGTTCAGCACCCGGTATTTCCAGAAAGGTACTGAAGGGAATATCTTCACTCTGATGATGAACAACCTCATCTTCCCCTACAAAGAATACCTGTTTGTGAATTATGCCCTGCAGGATCACCTTATCCTGGATAACTTCAGTAGTAACATCCACAAAGCTGGTTGTGATATGCCTGATCTTGATCGCCGGAATCTCCAGTTCCAGATCATTAACCTGCATCTCCTGAAGTGTATCCTCTCCCACCACTATCGGTGCCTTTATCAGTTCAACTCCAACAGGTTCCACATAAGGTTCTATCATTTTGTGACCCCCTTTCATAATTGATGGACAGGAATGATCCAGCTCTGAACCTAATTCTGATTGCAACCCCTCCTTCTTATTATTTAATGGTTCTGGAGTGCCTTCTCCCTCCCTATTATGGGGCTGAAAAAGAGATACCTGCTCCTGATAGGCCCTTTCCAGCCGGGTTTCTAACCCCTGCCCCCCCTTGCTGGGAGCTGTTGCATTAGGAAGGGCAGGGGTTTTACATATCTCATCAAGGGAAGATTTTAATTCCTTAACAAAGGCCAGATAACCGGTAATAAAACCAAAACAGAGTGCAGTTACAAAGATCAGATCCCACAATCCATCCACCCCCTACTGACAGCAGTCCTTAATCATGCTTAGATTATAATATGGAATAGATGGTCTAAGTGTGAAATGATCAGAAGGTAACATCAGTCACTACCTCTTTGGGCTCAGGGGGCTCAATAAACTGCACCAGGTCAGTGGTGAAATCAGCAACACCGGTAACATCAATTACAACCTCCAGCTCAGCCTCCTCCGTTACAACCAGCTCCATTTCCAGCAGTATCTCCTGTGTCAGCAGCTGACCATCAGGGCTCAATTCAAACTCAATCCCAATAATCTCGGCAGCCTCAATCTGAACCAGCCGATCCTGAAGGGCTGCTTCCAGCTCAACTGTCTCCTCAAACTCAAGGGATTCGGTAACTACCTCAGTCTCTTCATTTACTGCATACTCCACTTCCTTGTTGATCAGTCCGGCTATTATTATCTCACCCTCTTCTACCTCCACCACTCTCAGCATCATAATCTCGGCCTCTATCTCCAGTATCTCCGTGGCCGGGGGTATCAGCTCCAGCTCACTCAATAGCTCCAGTTCCTGTGTAACCCTTGTAATCAGGAGATTGGCTACCACTGGCTGTTTAACAGTGGTAATACCGGGGCCCTCCACTTCAGTAACCACGGTTACAATCCTGCTTTCAATAATTCTCAGCTCTATCAAAAGGATTATTATCTGCTCTAAGGCCTGACCCTCATCGATCAGCTTACCCTCCAGGTGCTCAATGGTTATCTCAGGAACAATACTGGAAAGTTCGGGATCAAAGCCCTCGGGTAGATCCTTTAGAAATTGGAATGGAATCTCCTCCTGCTGATGGCGGACAATATCGTCTTCTCCCACCAGCTCAATCTGTTTGTGTATTATTCCCGATATCAGGGCCTGATGATTGATAATCTCCACTGCCACCTGTTCTATTTCTGCCGTTATTCTTTTCAGCTTGATGGCCGGGGGCTCCAGCGGAACCACCTCTTCAATAATTTCCTGCTGGACAACCTCTTCAACCCTTATCTCTTTAACATCCTGTGTGATCAGGGCCAGGGGAGGAATGGGGGGAATCTCTACCGGCACCTCGATGAGCAGCTGCTTTACATCCTCTCCCACCACCTGTGGCACTTTATAGAGGGGTCCAGGTCCCTCCTGGATCTGCAGCTGCATAGTCTCTGTTACCTTCAGGAAAAGCCCGATTATTATCTTCTGCTCAACTGTGTTATCAGGGAGAAGCTGAAACTTAATATGCTCAATAATCGGAGTCAGCTGCACATCCATACCGGGAGCAACTCCTGGCAGCTCAACCATCTGACTGAAGGATATCTCCTCGGCCTGATGGCGCTCAATATCCTCCTCATCGATATAAAAGACCTGTTTATCGATTATTCCCTGGATTAGTACCTTGTTCTCAATTACTGTTGCATCTATCTCCAAAAAACTGGCCTGTATCTCCCTGACCTTAATGGCAGGAAATTCCAGCTCCACTATCTCCATCTGCATCAGCTGCTCTTCAGTCTCATTAATTACCTGAGGCAGCTTAAGCATGGGACCAATACCCTGAGCAATGGTAGTCTGTACCGTCTGTGATACCTTAACAAAGACCTCCAAAATAATCTCCTGCTCCAGAATGGTTCCCTCTGCCACCAGGTTCGCCTTAATATGTTCAATCTGAATATCTACCTGTAGATTCATTCCCGGTTCTACACCTGGAAGATCGATAAAGAGGCTAAAGGGTACATCTTCAGCCTGATGACGGCCAACTCCCTCCTGATCAACATAAAAGACCTGTTTATGGATTACACCCTGGATCAGAACCTTATCGGGAAGAACACTGGTCTCGATATCAATAATCTCAGCCTGTATCTCGGTAACCTTCAGGGCGGCAAACTCCAGCTCCAGGCTGGCTTCAAACATCTCCTGTTCAAGTCCCTCGGCCACCACCTCTTCCAGCTTAAATAGAGGGTCACCATCCTCCCCCGGGGGTAGCTGCATCTGAACCGGGTCCACTACCTTAACAAAGATCTGCAGCAGGATTTTCTGATGAATAGATTCACCATCAGGAGCCAGAACAGCTCTCAAGTGCTCGATCTCCACCTCCACCTGAGCCTCCATACCACTTTCTGCTCCGGGTATATCGATAAAGGTGGAAAAGGAAACCTCCTCTGTCTGATGATGAACAAGGTTATCAACACCCACATAAAAAATCTGTTTATGGATAATCCCCTGCAGGATAACTTTGTTAGGGATGATTTCGAAGTCAACGGCTCTGACATCAGCCACTATGTTCTTAATCTTTTGAGCCGTTGATTCCAGTACAATCTGTGCCCTTCCTTCTTTCTTCAACATGATCCCTCCTTTTCTCAACTTACTCTAATATATGAATGTCCTCTAGAAGCTGTGCAGTCACAGATTAGAGTAAAATCCAAATATAAAAACCCCTCCCTTCCAGAAAGGAAAAGAGGGGTCAAAGGAGAGAGCAAGGTTTATACCTCAATAAAGAGCTGGACATACATCTTGCCAGAAGGTCCGATTATAACACCCACTCCTGTATGAGTATACCTGTCCCGAAGAATATTCTCCCGGTGACTTATACTCTCCATCAGCCCCTGGTGCACCCGCTGTACAGAGAGACCTGAGGCAATGTTCTCCCCGGCCAGGGAATAATCTATTCCTGCCCTCTGCATTTGATCAAAGGGAGTACCCAGGCGGGGTGAAGTATGATCAAAGTAACCTCCGACCGACAGATCCCGAGCCTTGATCCGGGCCTCCTCAACCAGCCTCCAGTCAAGCTTGAGAGGAGAAAGCCCCAGCTCCTCCCGGGCCTCATTCAACATACCATAGAACTCTATCTCCTCCTCTGTCAGCACCTGATCAGAATTGAATTCAAGGGAAGTCTCCTGAATGAAATGAACATCATCTGGCAGCTGACTGCTGTCCTCCTGATCTTTAACTTCGGTTTCACCATTAAAATAATTGAGCAGATAAAATAACATCAGGCCCTGAAAGAGGGAAAGGATATTATCTCTGGCCTCTTCACCTATAAAGGCAGAAGCAGTGGCAGTAAAGAGAATAAAAACCATAGGTAAAAGTATTAATAGGATCAATATTATGACAGCTGTTCTCTTTAATAGCAAGGAGATCACCTTCTTATATTTAATATTTGATCTGCATTATAACATAAGTCCGCCAACCTGTAAGCATGTAAGTTAAGGCAGTAATTCCAGCCCTATTCCTGCAGGTCCTCATCCAGAAGCCAGCGGTAAGCCTTAAGAGTCTCCGCTGCCACCACTGACCAGCTATATTTACCACTGACCTTTAAAGCCAGCTGTCGGTCAGCAGGTGCCTTCAGGGCTTTAATCACTGCCCTGTTGATAGAATGTATACTATCCGGACGACAGTAATGAGCCGAGGTACCGAAGTATTCTCGAGCTGTACCGTAGCAGCTGGTTACAATCCTGCATCCTGCCAGTGCTGCCTCCAGGCTAACCAGTCCCGGAGTATCAAACCAGCTGGCAAGCACATGGACCCTGGCCGCCGCATAGGCAGCTGCCAGCTCCTCTGGCGGCAAATGAGGAATAAAGATGGTAGAGGGAGAGGCCTCTGCCTGACATTGTCGGTAATAAAGGGGTTCATTTACATGACCGATAATAATTAGAGGCCGGGAAGAGTTGCTCAGAGCCCTGATCAGAGAAAGCTGATTCTTTCGTTTACAGATCCTGCCCACAGACAATATAAAATCTCGCTGGCCATACCTTGTTATGAACTCTACCGGTTCAGCCTGCTGAAAGATGGCATCTGCAGCATTATAAACTATTACTGTTCTTTTATCCTTTAGCTGGGGGCCAAAGTCCTCTGCCAGCAGTTTAAGCTCACCCCGGGCGTTGGGCAGTAAAAGATCGGCAGCCTCCAGAAGCTGACGACGACCGGCATTACTTTTCTCCCACCATGACAGGAGTTCTGGTTTTTCCTGCCCTAAATATTTCTCCATATTCCAGTAGATAGGAGATAACACCAGTGGCCTGCTACTGGGGATATATGGCAGAAAAGCCTGGTTATCCTCAACCCGGCAGAGGTTAAAGATATGAACCAGATCATAAAGACTGTAATCCTGGTGGGGATCGGATGTTTTTTTCACCTCAATCCCCAGCCTGGTTAAAGCCTCCCCAGTTTTTAAAATCTGTACTGTATCACCGGCAGGGTTTTTTTTCAAATCAGAACGAACTAAAAATAGAACCCTTAATCCCATATTGCCTTCCCCCTTCTCTGAACAAATCAGGCCAGAAGACATAGAATATATAAGAAAAGAAAGTTAGGAGGTTGAAGAACCAACCCCTGAAGATGGGAAAGGGGTGGCCAGTAAAATGAACAATCTTCGTGTCAAGAACTCTGAGGCAGCCTTCAATGACCTGACAGCCAAAATCACTGAAAACAGCAGAGTGATCATCGAAGGAAGCATTAGGGCCAGAATATCATTTATCGGCGAGGATGAAGTAATTCACAACCGCCAGGAGGAATTGCAATTCTCTCATCTGATTGATCTAAACTACCTGCCTTTATCCAGAAGAGGGAATACTATCCAGCTAGATAAAGAGGCCTGCCGTATCGAATATTCCTTCTGCCGCTATAATAAACACACCAGACAGATGGAGCTGGCTCTAATCCTCTTCTTCAGTCTAATGATCTACAGCAATGGTGTTAATATCCATGCCCGGGAAGAGAGAACACTGATCACGGCTCCTGTCCTGGAAACACCTGACTGTGAAAGAGATGTTATTGAATTGGTAGAGGTCCCCTCCCTTGAAACTCTGCTGAATGAAATGCTGGTGGAAAGAATACAGTCCATGGAGAAGGGTCTTCTCGATAAGCTGCGGAAGGATTCCCAGTACAGAATAAAGGAGATCCTGGAGACAGAAATGGCTGATGCTCTCCAGTCCTCGGATGGAGTAGCAAAGGGAAACATATTTAAGAGCTTGATAGAAACCATTTTAGCTGAACAGGAAAAAAACTGGGAAGATAAGTTAAGTAAGCTTAAGAGAGAGATTAGAACAGCAGTAAGGAGCAGAAGAGAAGAGGAAAGAATAATTAGCGATAAAAAGAGAATAAATAAGTTGAAAGAAAAGAGTATCCTACAACAGCAAAATGGCTACAGCACCAGAGAGAGTGATGGCTAAAGATATGGCGCCCTTAAAAGGGGCGCTTTTTTTTGCCCTGCAGATAATCCCAGAAGTTTTGCAGTGCCTCCCGCAGAGAGATTGAAGAAAGGGTTAGTCCCTCTTCCAGCTCTGATAGTCCATCTTCCTCTACTTCAATATCTCTTTGTTCTTCGCTCTCTCCTTTCTTTGCCAGCTCTTCTGTCATCTTCAACAGAAAATCTTCAAGGCGATCAAGCTCCCCTGAAGCATTGTACTCATTAACAGCCCTTTTGCCTTCCTTGCTCACCCTTCTGGCCACCTGTCCCAGTTTGAGCAGACTGAGGATGTTTACTGCCAGCTTTTGGGGGTCAAGAGGAAGCTGCAGAAGGGCCTCCGGATAGTCACCCTTAAGGAAAGAGATTGAGCTACCCTCCAGAGCCAGGAGAGGAGTTTCACAGGCCAAAACTTCCAGCAGGGGAAGACTGCTCGGGCTGCTAAGTCCCAGACAGAGATTGCTGCGGTTATACTCCCTGACCAGAAGCTGTGGATCAAGATCGGGAAGAGTAATGGCCTGCAGTGAAAGGGAACTCTCTATCATTGGTAGTTCTGCCCAGGTAATCACCTTGATGGATAACCGGGGCAACCCCCTGTCCACCAGCTCCAGAGCCCGGAGAGAACATATCAGCTCCTCTTTACTGGCGCCCCACCAGAAGATGAGGATAGAAAGGGGTGACCCCTCCTCACCCTCCTCCGGTTCAAGGGGCCTAAAAAGATCCAGGTTGGGTCCAGGAGTAAAGGAGAGCCGTTGTTCAAGGGCAGGAAGTGATAGAGAGTAATCCTGCTGCCCTTTCTCCAGCACCAACACCTCCTTCGACCCCTGTGATAAAAGTTTTGCTCCCAAAGGGGGTAGGGTAAGTAACAATCCCTCCTCTCCAGTATTCTTAAAATAATAGGGAGAGACAAACTGAAGCTGATGCCCCCTGTCTCTTAATCCCATAAAGAGAAAAAATAAGACTGGCAGAAGAGCCCTTTCACAGTGCCCAGGTTCAAAGATAAATTTAATTCTCATCATGGCCTCACCTTCCTTCATTCTATTTCATAGCTATATATATTCCCCTGCAGCCAAAGATGTGCCCTGAGAAGAAAAAAAGGGCAACCCTTTCCTCCCGGAAAAGGTGCCCCTTCCTTAACAGTTAAAATTGGCACCCAAAAGTTTTAGCACCAGTTCAATCCTATTCATCAGAGCAAAGTCAGCTGAGCCTGCAAAGAGTAAACCCACTGCCATGTTGTCTCCATCGAGCACCAGAGATCCGCTATCACCCTGTTCTGATCTGAGATCAGAGAGTATCTGATGGGTAAAGATCGCGGTGGCCCCAGGTCTTACTTGCACCTGGATGGTTACATTAACTGCCCTGATTATTCCAGAGGTCAGGCCACTGGTCCGGCCGCTTTTTTTAACCTCCATTCCAGCTTCAGCCTCTCTGGTGCCCCGTACCAGACCAACATCCAGAAGCTCTTCTCTAAATATTTCCCGGGAAATTGGCTCCGCCAGGGCAGCGTCAACCAGGTTTTCCCTGTTATTTCTCTTCTGGAGCACAAAGCGATAGGAGGGGAGAATTAGTTTGAAGGCCAGATTACCCAGTTTCTGTATACCGCTGGCCAGCTTACAGTCAGGCTCAACCAATGACAGCTGTAGTGGAATAAAGGATTTAAGCCTTGCCACCAGATCTGTATTGAGGGTTCCTCCATCATAGGGACCGGGTTGCAGTATGGGATCCCCAATGGTACTACTTCCCTCACTCTCCTCGGGCTCTCCAACAAAAACATGGTTATTGGAAAGAAGATAGGGAGCCTGATGCTCATCATAGACAATGGCCCCCAGGGTGCCAGCTGTAACCCGATAATGGCCGATGCTCAAACCGGGCTGAACTGGCCTTCTCCTTGCAAGCCTGAAAAAAAAGATTTTCCCGGTGGGAATAACATCAGTTATAGTTCCCTCCAAACTGGCAGGAACAATCTCCTGTGGTCTTAGCTCTGATTCCGGAAGCTTCTGATCAACAAATACCAGCAGGGCCTCTTTATCTATCCAGAGATTATTTACTCTCTTTTTGCCACTACCAACACCCTGTACATGGGGCAGGCTCATAAGGTAATCCCGATAGCGTTCAAGCAGGGATACTATAGCCATATAAAGCACCTCCCTCTTTTAGCATATGCAGCTTTAGGGAGGATGGGATAAAAGATTATAATGATTGCCAGGTTGCCCCGTCATCTAAAATAAAAACATGATTTTGTTGAACCAATAGAGTAGGACCAGCTTCACAGCTGGGACCCCTCGTCAAACTGCACGTAAGGTTTTCCCGTATACAGCTTACCACAGCTGTTGCCCCCAGGGAGTAAGTTATCACTACTTACCAATCTTCCATATCAGTACTCCTGTGAATTAGACCCTATACTTCATGACATCATCAACCGCGCCTCTAAGCTGTTACACCAATCGCTCCTT
>CAZXKH010000014.1:0-14345 GCA_964641385.1 uncultured Clostridia bacterium
ACCAGGGAATTCGTTCATTGGGTGGCAGAAAACCTCTCCCCTGATACCTATGTCAATATCATGTCCCAGTACCGGGTTGAACACAAGGCCTTCGAATATGAGGAGATTTCACGGGCCATTAGCTCTAAGGAGTATGTGGAGGCCATGGAATGGGCGCTTGAGGCCGGGTTGACCAACCTTGATCAGCGTTCTCTCTCTCAGCTGGAGATACACCGCAGTCGGATTGACTGATCCTAAGTCCATCTGCCTGGTATCTCTGTACCACAGAACTTACATTTACCCTGACTGAGGTTCAGCTCATCGATGATAAACCCCTTACGATCAATAACCACCTTCTGGCAACCCGGGCAGAAGGTGTTTTCTGCTTCATGGCCTGTTACCCTTGACAGATAGACGAACTGCAGTCCTGCTTTTAAGGCTGTATTCCGGGCCTGCTCCAGGGTGAAGACCGGGGTTCTGGGCAGGGAAGAGAGCCTGTACAGGGGATAGAAACGGGCAAAATGAATGGGGACTCCCTCACCCAGCTCATCAACTATCCACTGGCACATCTCCCTGATCATCTCCTGGTCATCATTGAGGGTGGGGATTATGATGCTGGTGATCTCTATGTGCACTCCTGCTTCTTTTATCCTTTGAAGGGTCTTTAAGACAGGCTCCAGCTCTCCACCCACTACCTGCCGGTAGAACTCCGGCTCAAAGCTCTTAAGATCTATGTTGACTGCATCCAGCTGATCAATGATCTCATTCAGGGGGTCTGGCTGAATATATCCGGCAGTATGCATCAGGTTCAAAAGGTTAGCCTCTCTGGCCAGTCTTGATATATCCTGCATGTATTCATAGAAGATAACAGGTTCTCCAAAGGCATAGCTGATGGCTTTTACATCGGCCTCCTTTGCATGGGCGATAACCCTCTCCGGTGGCAGGTCGTAGGCATAAACCTCCTCCGGTTTCACCAGGGCCATATCCCAGACTTCACAGAAATCACACTCCAGATTACAGCCGGCGGTGGAGATTGACAGGGCTCTCTGTCCCGGCAGTACATGGAAGAAGGGCTTGCGTTCCACCGGGTCCTCCTGGATGAGGGCCGGATTTCCATAGGCCAGGGTATACCCCTTTCCATTACGGTTTTCACGTACTCCACAGGGTGCCCTCTCTCCCACATCCAAAGTGCAGGCCTTTGGGCAGAGGAGGCAGCTCAGCTGATTCTGATCATTCCCGGTAAACCATTTAGATCTGACAGGATTGATAAAACCCTTCCGGGCAGCGCTGGAGACACTGGAGCTGGTCAGGCTGTGAAAGCCGGCAAGACCAAGGGTGCAGGCTCCCACCATTCCTGCTCTTAGAAAAGACCTTCTGTTTATTTTGCCCTTAAAATGCATTTCATTCATGGTGTTTACCCCCTAGAATAAAAGATGTTTCGGGGAGGTCCTCCCTTCATTTTTATAGAGTTTGATTGATACCAGAGGTTATTATCCTTCCTTTAAGCAACTAACTATCCTCATAAGATCTTATAATGGTTTTTGTCTTCTAACTATGATCAGGATTATGAAGGCTGTGCTGCTGGCAAGAGCAGCCATCAGGGTGCAGGCTACTATCCCCAGGATGGGTGCTATAACTGCGCTGGCCAGGATTGATCCCAGGCAGGCCCCCAGCAGCTCGATCCCGTATGCGGTTCCCGCTGCCCTGTCAGCTGCGGCAGTTAAAGAGCTGTAACAGGCTGTGGCCAGGGGAAAGTCAATACCATTGATCAGGCCGGCAAAGAAGGTCAGGCTGGAAAAGAGCAACAGGATTAAGGAAGAGGACTGGACTGTGGCGGCCCGGGGTATGATTATTCCAATGATAGCGGCCAGCAGGGCCATTATCAGCTGTACTGTAGCCAGTAGTTTTATGTTGGTCTTCTCCTGGATGTACTTCTGACTGAGAAGGGCACCCAGGGCCAGGCCACACATAAAGATGGCTACAATTAACCCCACCATTTCGTAGACGAAACCATAAATGCTCTGAAAGGAAAAGATCAGGGCGATCTGGAGGGCCATGGTTGATAAACCAGTGGCAAAAAGGGTAAAGAGGACAGCATAGTTTAGATCAATATCATTACCTCCAGCCCTGGCCCTGCTGTGTAATAGTATGCCCACCAGCAGGAAAAGAGAGAAGAGGGGAAAAAGCCACCAGAACTCAACCTGGAGCAGCCACTGCAGTGTTCCAGTGGGGGTTGTTCTGGTTAGTTGATTCCAGAAGATTAGGGTATAGTAGTATCCAATGGGTTTAAAATCTGAGTTGATAAAATACTCGCCTGCTGGTGGCAGCTCCTGTTCCTGTACTATTTGTTCCTTTATGGGAGGTGGAGAAAGGGGTCCTCTTGCAGGGCCGCTGAGGTGAGCCTCAGGACTGCGACCATGGTTGCGTAGAACCCAGTTTATGCGCAAAAGCCGGGATTCTTCCAGTAACAGCTGATAGTGATGGGCTGAAAAGCCTTCACTCTCGATCCCCCTTTCCAGGTAACGCTCCTGAAGCTTCGCTGCCTCAACTGTGATCTGATCTGGCTGGTCGCTGGCAGCATAGAGCAGGAAGCGATCCCCTGCCGGGAGGACCCGGGAAAAGCTTTCTCTCAGGGTATGGTAGATGGTGGAATTGCGGTTGGCCAGGGCTTTTCCCCGCAGATCAGGGGAGGAGGTGACAGCAGTTACCAGCACCCCCTCTGGCCTGAGCAGCTCCTTTGCCTCCTGAAAGAACTCCCTGGTATAGTAACGGTTGAGGACGGCAGTGGCCGGATCGGGAAGGTCCAGGATGATCATATCATATTTCTCCTCTGCCCTCTTTACAAAGAGCCTGCCATCCATATGGATGGTGTTGACCCGGGGGTCATTAAGTGCTTTGAGGCTTGCACTGGACAGGTAGGGCCGGGCAGCCCGGGCCAGGACTTCATCCAGCTCCAGATAGTCAACCCTTGCCACCGGGTGTTTAATTATTTCTCCCAGCGTTCCCCGCAGTCCTCCACCAATTAAAAGGATTTTTTCGGGTTCTTTGTGCTGGACCATGGCCAGGTGAGCAAAGCTTGCCGCCTCCTGTTCTTCCAGGCCCGGGGCCATCGTTTCAGGGCCGGCAGTGCTAAAGACCAGCTGCCCGCTCTGGAAGAAACTGTACTGGTCTTCATGCTTCAGGATGGCAATGGAGCCGTGTTTGGACTGGTGTGTTTCTACCAGCTGGTATTGAGGGGCAAAATACTGCCACTGCATTCTGTGTGCCCAGTGGTTGATCTCCTCCAGCAGGGGAAAGAGCAGCAGTGCAGCGGCTAAAAGCCCCACTATTATCCATCGCCAGTAGGGTGGTATCCTTTCAGAATATACCTGGGGTTTGTGGAGCATAAAGAGGAGGACCAGAAGCATTAATCCTGCAGCAGTCAGTGCCAGCTGAAGTGAATTTAAATGGTGAACCAGAAAGAGGGCAAAGAGTATCCCACCCACCATATTGCCTGCTGCCTCACCTACATAGGTCTTTTCTGCCCCTGAGGTATCCTCCACCCGGTCTCTTTGGCGCCATATCCTGGCCAGCAGCAAAAACTGGAGACCTAAAAGCAGGCAGGCCGGGGCCAGCACCAGTAAAGAAGAGAGGGTCATATCCAGCAGGGAGAGGTAGGCTCCTGGCAGCAGCTGGAAGAAGCCCCTGAGCCCCCTGATCAGGATCACTGTTGAGGGCAGGATCAAGAAGAGAGCCACTGCACTTAGAGTCAAGAGCAGCAGTGGAGCTTTGATCCGCTTCACCAGCAGAGATCCCAGGCCACTGCCGGCCCCCACCCAGAACATCCAGGAGGCCAGAATCAGGCCAATGGACAGTTCGTTGCCATGGAAGACCATTAACAGCTCTCTCAAAAGCAGCACCTGTCCCAGCTGAGATATAATACCCAGCAGCAGGACTGCCCATAAATGAGAGGGTATCCGGATATATTTTTTGATCCCCGGTATAATCCTTCTGCCAAGAGATCCCTTTCTGACCATGGGTCTTTCTCCTCCAGCATTAAGGTATAGTAAGAGTCTTGGTTAAGTGCCCCGGGCTTTGTAGTCCTTACAGCTGGTAGCATTGGGTCTTGCTGCATGGTGACAGGCACCATCATAATCATAGGCACACTTATCACAGAGAAATTTGGGTTCAAAGCCTAAAAACTGTTTGACTTTTAAGATTAAATTGGCCATCATTGATCCTGCCCCCTGAGTAACCTTGATTGTCATTATCTTATAAACTATTATATAAAATTGAAGAGTGCTTGTATAGGGTTAAGCTTTATTTCAGCAGTAAAACCCGGCTGGCTCTTTTGTGAATAAGAGGCACTGAGGCATAATATCCTTTTCCAGATTATAGCTGGAGAAAAAAGGGACCTGCACCTCCTCTTTCTGGTCCTCGAATTAAAGGTCCAGCCGGGCAGAGAAGGTATATCACCTCTTGACCTTGAAATAATAGATTAGTGCTCCCCAGCTAAGAAGGTATTGTTTAAAATTTTTGATTAAAGATCATCAAGAGGGTGGGATAGAATAAAAGGATCTCGGTATTATAATCTGCCAGGAAGAGGTTAAATACAAACTTATAAAGGAGGCACCGGGAGCAGGAGATTAATCAACCCCTGCCTGCCTGTGGTTGGATCTTCTGTCCTTAAGACTATGAAAGCAAGGATCGGTATTGGCTGTGGTTTTCATGAAGAGAAAGAGGTCTACTTTCTTAAAAAGGGATATACTGAGGCCCTGGCCAGAGTTGGTGGCATTCCCCTTCTCTTACCCTTTGTGGGCCAGGAGGAGATCCCCTATCTCCTGGAGGGGCTGGAGGGGATCATCCTCTCAGGGGGAGGGGATCCCGACCCTTCACTCTATGGTGAGGAACCCCGGCCTGGTCTGGGAGAGGTGGAGCCAGCAAGGGATCTCTTTGAACTGACTCTGGTCTCTCAGGCCCTTAAAAAAGGGCTTCCTCTCCTTGCAGTCTGTCGTGGCATGCAGCTGCTAAATGTGGCTCTGGGAGGCAGCTTAATCCAGGATCTGGCCTCAGAGGAGGATAGTTTTATCAAGCACCGCCAGCAGGCCCCAGACTGGTATCCCGGTCATGGCCTTCAGATTGAGGAGGAGAGTCTGCTCTTTAAACTGCTGGGAAAGAGAAGGATCAGGGTTAATAGCTTTCACCACCAGGCAGTAAAAAGGACTGGAGAGGGCCTTGAGGTAACGGCTATCAGTCCAGCTGATGGAGTTATTGAGGCTGTGGAGGGGAAGGAGCATCCCTTTCTGCTGGGTGTTCAGTGGCATCCAGAACTCATGTGGCAGCGGCACCAAAGCTCTCTCTTGCTCTTTCAGGGGCTGGTGAAGGCAGCCAGGGGGGAGAGCTAATTGAAGATTTTTTTGGTTTTTTCTCTGGATTATTTTGTTTTTAATTTATCTGTGTTATAATAGTGGGCAGAGTAGAAGGGATGTGTCTGCCTTGGAGCTGATTGTTAGTCATCAACACCTTGATTTCGATGGCCTGGCCTCGATGATTGCTGCCCGCCTTCTTTATCCGGGAGCGGTTCTCTCTCTACCCGGAGCAGTTAACCCCGAGGTCGAGGACTTTATTTCCCTTTACAAAGACCACCTGACCCTGATCCCGGCTGCTGAGATTGATCTGGATGAGATCGAGACTTTGATTGTTGTTGACTGCAGGCCTGATGAGCGTATCGGCCCCTTCCAGCAACTGAGAGTGAGAGAGGATCCACCTCGAATAATCGTCTATGATCACCACCGGGAGGAGGAACAGACAGCTGATGACTATCAGCTGCACTATGCCCAGGTGGGAGCAACTGTTACCCTGCTGGTGGAGGCCCTGCAGGAGCGTGATTATCCCCTGTCAACCTTCCAGGCCACACTGCTGGCCCTGGGGATCCATGCCGATACAGGCAGCCTGCGCTATCCCAGCACCACTCCCCGGGATAGCAGTGCATTGACCTATCTTCTGCAGAAGGAGGTCAACCTGGAGGTAGTGGATGATTTTTTGGTTCGCCCCCTTAACCCACAGCAGCAGGAGGTCTTAAACCGGCTGCTGGATGGCAGTGAACGCCTACAATTTGAAGGTATCTACCTCCAGCTCTTTGAGACCAGCTGCAGTCAGTTTGTGCCTGGCATCAACCGGCTGGTCTATGAGCTAAAGAAGCTGACCGATGCCGAGATCGTCATCACCATAATTACCTTTGAGCGGGGAATATCCCTTATTGGCCGCTGCAAGGGTGAGGTTCTCGATCTGAGCACCATTTTCGGACATTTCGACGGTGGTGGCCACCCAGGGGCAGCTGCTGCCTTTATCAAGGGTGGTTCTGCCGGTGAGATTAAAAAGAGGTTGCTGGAGCTGATCAGGGAGGAGATAGAGCCGGGCTCCACAGCTGAGAGTATTATGTCGGCTCCTGTACGGGTTATTGGGCCCGAGGAATCCATGGAGGATGCGGGAGAACTGATGGATAAATACGGTCATTCCGGTCTGGTGGTGGTCAATGAAGGGGGAGAGCTGGTGGGAATAATATCCCGGCGGGATCTGAACAAGGGGCGGCGACATAACTTAGAGCATGCTCCAGTTAAGGCCTTTATGTCCTCACCGGTGGTTAACGTCTCCCTTACCACTCCCGTCTCCAAGCTGCAGAGAATGATGATCAAGAAGGATATTGGACGCCTGCCGGTTGTGGACGGAGAGGATCAGCTGGTGGGTATCGTAACCAGGACCGATCTTCTGCGTACAACCTTTGGCCGTCAGGTCCCCCAGGAATTCAGGGGGCTTTATGGCAGCAGTAAGATCTTTGGCAGCCCTGTCTACCGCCAGCTGGATGCAAGGCTGGAGGGTCTATCCAGGACCACCAGGGAACTGCTCTGGCAGGCAGGGATGGTGGCCTCACGCCTGGAGATGGATCTCTATCTGGTGGGTGGTTTTGTGCGGGATCTATTACTGGATTATCCCTCTCTTGATCTTGATCTGGTGGTTGAGGGGGACAGCAGCAACTTTGCCCGGGAGCTGGCAGAGGAGCTGGGAGGCGAGATCCTGCAGGAGACAATCTTTGGTACCATCAAGATGAAGGTTAGGGAGGATTTTCACCTTGATCTTGCTATTTCCAGGGTTGAGTATTATGAACAGCCCGGTTCACTGCCCCAGGTACAGTCGGCCACCCTTGAGGAGGATCTCTTCCGCCGTGACTTTACCATTAATGCTCTGGCCCTTAACCTTAACCCCGAACAGTGGGGTACACTCATAGATTACTTCAATGGTTACGAGGACCTGGAAAGGGGACTGATCAGGGCTTTACATAATTTTAGTTTTGTGGATGATCCCCTGCGCATCTTGAGAGGGTTGCGCTTTGCCTCCCGTTATGGTTTCCAGCTGGAGGAACACACCTCCTTTCTTATTGATGAGGCCTTAAAACACGATGTGCTGGAAGAGGTTAGCCCCTCTCGCCTGGCCGATGAACTGCGGGAGGCATTTAAAGAACAGAAGATAATCAGCCTGCTGGAGCTTTTAGAGGAGAAGGGCATTAGGACCAGGCTCTTTCCCGGGGTCAGCCCTGAGAGTATCCAGCTGCTGACCCGGTTAGGTGATAGCCTCTCTTACTACCATCAGCAGGAACCAGAGATCCATCTCCGCCCCTGGCTGATCAGGCTGATGCTCTTTCTTTCCAGTCAGGAGGAGGAAGAGCTGGAGGACCTTTGCTCCAGGATTCGCTTTACCGGTCAGGAGGAGAAGCTGCTAAGGAGAATACCCTGGCTTCAGCAGGAGGCTCTTTCTGCTCTCAGAGAAGCTGAAAGGGGAAGTGAGATCTACCGCCTGCTCTCAGGGCTTGATCCAGAGGAGCTGCTCTTTCTTCACCGGCTGGGGGGAGAGGGTGTCAGGGCCTCCATAGAGCTCTATCTCTCCCGTTTAAAGGAGCTGGAGACAGAGGTCAGCGGCCAGGACCTGATTGAGATGGGTCTAAAGCCTGGACCGCTCTTCTCCCAACTGCTGGACAGGGTTAGAGAAGCACGACTTGACGGCAGGGTGCACAGCCGGGAGCAAGAGCTGGATCTTATAGAAGATTATTTATCACAGTGGGAAGGATTGGAGGACTGAGAAATGTCAACTGTTGCTGAACTGATACTGGTGATTCCTGTTCTGCTCCTGTCACTATCGATTCATGAGTACAGCCATGGCAAGATGGCTGATCTGCTGGGTGATCCCACTCCTCGGGCTACGGGCCGCTTAACACTAAACCCCCTGGCTCATCTGGATTTAATGGGGACCCTGGTGCTGTTGATGACCAGGCGTTTTGGCTGGGCCAAACCGGTGCAGGTCAACCCCCGGTACTTTTCTAACCCCCGCCGGGATATGATGTATGTGGGGATGGCCGGTCCTGCCTCCAACTTTGTGCAGGCTACCATCTTTGCTCTGGTATTTCGGATCTTTCAGGTGCCCTCGGTTGCCAATGCCCTTTATAACTTCGGCGGTTTTCAGCTGATGATGGTTGTCAGTAACTTCTTTTTTCTGGCCATTATCGTCAACCTGGCCCTGGGGGTCTTCAACCTGATACCAGTTCCTCCCCTTGATGGTTCACGTATTCTGGTTGGTATCTTACCCCGTCAATATGAACCCTTTTTTCGCCAGCTGGAGGGCTGGGGGATGTTTATTATACTTTTTCTGGCCTTAACTGGCATTCTGGGCCGGGTTATTCTGCCCTTTGTCAACATCTTTGCCCGTCTTTTGGGTGTACCAATATAAACTAAGGAGCGATTAAGTTATGACCGACAAGAAGAAAATCCTCAGTGGCAATCGACCCACAGGTAACCTTCATTTGGGTCATCTGGTGGGTATTCTAGAAAACTGGGCCTCTCTGCAGGATGACTATCACTGCTTTTTTGAGGTGGCGGACTGGCATGTGCTGACAACAGCTCAGCACAACCTTCCCGCCATGGATCGGAATATTCGTGAGATGGTGGCAGGCTGGTTAAGTACCGGTATCGACCCTGAAAAGAGTGTGATCTTTATGCAGTCACAGGTGCCCGAACATGCTGAGCTGCATCTACTCCTTTCCATGATCACCACTGTCTCCCGCCTGGAGAGAAATCCCACCTACAAGGAACAGCTGGAGGAGCTTGACTTAGAGCGGGGAGTCTCCTATGGACTGCTGGGTTATCCGGTCCTGCAGGCAGCTGATATCCTCATCTACCGGGCCAGTGCTGTGCCCATTGGCCAGGACCAGCTACCACACCTGGAGCTGACCAGGGAGATTGCTCGCCGTTTTAATCATCTCTTTGACGAGGTCTTTTATGAGCCTGAGCCCCTGCTGACCCGGGTTCCCAAACTGGCAGGGACCGATGGCAGAAAGATGAGCAACAGCTATGATAATGCCATCTATATCTCTGATACAAAAGAGGAGATTAGGGAAAAGGTAAAGCAAATGGTCACTGACCCCGGGCGGGTGCGTCTTAAGGATAAGGGCACTCCTGAAGTTTGCAGTATCTATGATTACCATCATGTTTTTAATAACCCCGGTTTTTACCAGCAGGTTGGTCCTGCCTGTCGTCAGGCAGAGATTGGCTGCACTGAATGCAAGGAAAGGCTGGCTTCAACCCTTGATCAGCATCTGGCTCCCATCCGGGACAGGAGGGCCCGGCTGCTTGCTGATGGTGACCGGATTGATGAGATCCTGAGAGCGGGTACCATTAAGGCCCGTCGGGAGGCTGGAGAGACCATGGAGCTGGTCAGGGATGTCATGAAGATCTACCGCCCGGGGTCTTAAAATGGAGTATCAGGTTTCACTGGAGGTCTTTGAGGGACCCCTTGATCTGCTTTTACACCTGATTGAGGGGGAAGAGATTCAGATTGCAGCTGTCTCTTTGACCGAGATAGTTTATCAGTACCTGGACTATATTCAGGGTATGGGAGAGATGGATCTGGATACTGCCTCCCGTTTTCTGGTGGTGGCCATGGAGCTGATGGAGCTAAAATCCCAGGATCTCCTGCCAGGGGCAGAGGAGGAGGACTCCGAAGAATCACGGAAACAGAAGCTGGTAACAAGGCTTAAAGAATACAGGTTCTTTCGAGAGCTGGCCCTTAGGCTTAAGGAACAGGAAGAAAAACAGCAGCTTGTTTACAGAAGACCCTCTGCAAGTGTGGAGTTTGAAGATCAGGAGCCCAGGCTTCCACCCCCAGGTCAGCTCTCCCTGCAGCAACTGGGAAAGGCCTTTATCCAGGCCCTGCAAGAAAGGGAAGAGGAAGAGCAGATTACTGGAGGTTACATCCCTGCAGAAAGGGGCCCTGGACTTAAGGAACAGCTTCAGTATCTCAGGGACAGGATGGCAGAGGCGGAGGAGGAGGGGCTTGGTTTTTCTTCTCTGGTGGCAGGCCTTTCCCGGATTGAGCTGGTGGTAACATTTCTGGCATTACTGGAGCTGATTAGACTGGGGGAGCTTGGCTTTGAACAAAGGGCTTCAGAGGATCAGCTCTTACTATACAGCAGGAGGCAGGAAGGTGAAGGAAAAAGAAGCACAGGCAGTAATTGAGGCATTGCTCTTTACTGCCTCAAAACCACTGACGGCCAGCAGGCTGAAAGAGAAACTGGGCCTTGAAGAGAGTGAGGTTGCTGCTGCTCTTAAGGCTCTGGAGGAGAGGTATCAGCGGGCTGAGTGTGGCCTCAGGTTAAAAAGGGTGGCCGGCGGCTATTTGCTGGAGACTAAACCCTCTTTTGCCGACCATATCAAGTCCTTTCATCAACAGGAGCGGGAGGAGTATCCGCTGACCAGGGCTTCACTGGAGACCCTGGCCATCATTGCTTACCGTCAGCCTATTACCAGGACTGAAATAGAGGAGATAAGAGGTGTAAGGGCAGAAAAGGCCTTAAACACACTGGGTAAAAGGGGTCTGATTGAGGAGCGGGGACGCCGTGATAGCCCGGGCAAACCTATTATTTACGGAACCAGTCAGGAGTTTCTTCTTTACTTTGGGCTGGAGGATCTCTCTCAGCTGCCAGAACCCGAGGAGCTTATTTTAGGAGAGGAGGAGTAAGGATGAAAGGATTAATTAGCCTCTTTATTGTCTTATTATTCTTATTATTGCCCCCGGGTCTCTGTGGAGCAGAGGTAAACTTTACCCTGCTGCATACCAATGATGAGCATTCCTCCCTGATTCCAAGAGGACCTGCCCTGGGGGAAGTCAGTGGTGGTGCAGCTCGCCTGGCCGGTCTGGTCAATGAGATCAGGGGGGAGAAGGAGAAGAGGGGAGAGGAGGTCCTGCTTCTTTCTGCCGGTGATTTTATTAGTGGCTCTCCCTATGCCTGGCTGCTGCTTGAGGGAGAGGCTCCTGAACTGACAGTAATGCAGAAGACAGGCTATGATCTGGTGACCCTTGGTAACCATGAGTTTGATTATGGGGCTGAGGCCCTGGCCTCTTATCTGCGTCGGGCAGGCTATCCTGAAGCCTCTCAACAGCTGCCAATTATTGCTTCCAATATTCATCCCCCTGCCGATCATCCTCTTTCAGAGCTGGGGATTAGAGAGAATATGGTTGTGGAGCTGAAAGAGGGATTGAAGATTGGCTTTTTGGGGCTTATCGGCAGGCATGCTCTGGAGGTAACTGTTGATCCCTGGCCGGTTGAGTTTTCGGATCAGCACCAGAGGGCTGAGAAGATGGTCCAGAGCCTTAAAGATGAAGGGGCCCAGCTGATCATTGCCCTGACCCACTCCGGCCTGGAGGAGGATCTTGAGCTGGCAGCAGAGGTGGAGGGCATCGATATCATTGTTGGTGGCCACTGCCACAGCACCCTTAAAGAACCGGTAATGGCGGGTGAGACCATCATCCTGCAGGCCGGATCACGCCTTGAATACCTGGGAATGCTGGAACTCTCCTACCATCGGGAGGAGGGCAGGCTAAGGATCCGGAATGAGGAAGAGGGGAACCCCTTTGTCTTTCCCATTGATGACAGCTGTCCCTCAGATCCTGAGATTGAAGCACTGGTTGCTGGTTATACAGAAAAGCTGAACAATCAGCTGGCGATGATGACAGAGGGACATTATAATGATATCCTGTCACCAGTTCTGCAGTCCTGTATTTTACTTGAGAATTATCCACCCTACCAGGAGACTGCCCTGGGCAACTTTGTCAGTGATGCTCTAAGACTTACTCTTTCAGAGAGGATGGGGGAGAGAATAGACTTTGCCATCCAGGCCAGTGGCCAGATCAGGGGCAGCATTTACCCTGATGGGGATTGTGGCCGGTTAACGGTCTATGATCTGGTGGAGAGTTCCGGACTGGGGATGGGGCTGGATGGGCTTCCCGGCTATCCACTGGCCCTGATATACCTGACCGGGGAGGAAGTGATCAGGGCACTGGAGATCTCCATTCTCCTCTCAGAGCTGAGAGGGGCCAACTACTTTTTTCAGGTCTCAGGCCTGCGCTTTACCTATGATCCGGAGCGGGCAGTGCTTTTTAACATTCCCCTGCTGGATCTGCCCCTGCCCTCCGTCCGTTCAGTGCTTAATGTTGAGAGGTATACTGGCCCGGGAATTCAGAGGGATAGTGATCAGTACAGAGCTCTTAAACGCGGTGATGAGGAGCTGTACAGCCTGGTAACTGACTATTACCTGCTGCAGTTTTTACCTCTGGTGGGAGAGGTGGAGCCCCGGCTGGATATTATCCCCCGTGACCGGGAGGGGAATCCCCTTGCCAGCCTGGAGGATACTGTTGTCCGTCTTGATGAGCGGGAGCTGAAGGTCTGGCAGTCACTGGTGGAATATGCTGCTTCACTGGCTCCTGGCCCTGATGGTTATCCCGATCTTCCACTCTATTATGCTCATGCTCAGGGTCGAATTGTCAGTAAAAGGGGCTTTCCCCTGCTTCTAATCCCCGGGCTTATACTGCTGATTATTATTGGGGCATTAATTTTCATCCTTGGGTGGAGAAAGAAGAGGAAGGCCCTGAAGGAATAATTTACTTGTTCTTACTTATACTAAAAGCTGCAGATGATAGATAGGAGGAGGAGTTTGCTGTGGCCGCGAAAAGAATAGATGCTGACCAGCTTCTGAACCTGGATCAGGCCCTTAAGCGAAGCCGAGAAGAGATGCGAAAGGACTACAGGCAGTACGTTAACAGTGGATTGGCTACACTAATGCGGCTATTGGATTTTGATAAGATCTATGTTAAGGCCCGGGGGGTCCATCTCTGGGACCGGGAGGGGAAAAAATACCTGGACTTTCTGGGGGGGTACGGGGCCCTGAACCTTGGCCATAACCATCCCCGCCTGTATCAGGCCTTAGAGCAGGTACGGGAGGTTCCCAATCTGCTCCAGTCTGCGCCCAACCCCATTCTAAGTACAGCTGCCCGCAATCTGAGCCTTGTTGCTCCCGGGGACCTGCAGAAATCTTTTTTTTGCAACAGTGGAGCCGAAGCAGTGGAGGGGGCTCTTAAGCTGGCACGGATTGCCACCAATAAACCTGGTATCCTTTATACTCTGGGTGGCTTTCACGGTAAATCCCTTGGGGCTCTATCGGTAACCGGTAAAAATAAGTATCAGCAGCCCTTCCGTCCTCTGCTGCCAGAAACCTACCCCATCCCCTATGGTCAGCTGGCTCCCCTGGAGGAGCTGCTGGAGAAGGAGGAGATTGGGGCCTTTATCCTGGAGCCCATTCAGGGTGAGGGTGGAGTCATTATTCCCCCTGAGGGATATCTGAAAGAGGTGCAGGAGCTCTGTCGTAAGCATCAGGTGCTGTTAATACTGGATGAAATCCAGACCGGCCTGGGGCGTACCGGCACCCTCTTTGCCTGTGAAAGAGAGGGAGTGGAGCCTGATATTCTCTGTCTTTCCAAGTCACTGGGGGGTGGGATGATACCGGTGGGGGCTCTAATTACCACTGACCGGATCTGGAAGCAGGCCTATGGTAGCCTTGATAACTGCCTGCTCCATACCTCTACCTTTGGTGGTAACAGTCTGGCTGCCACTGCCGCCCTGGTCTCCATCCAGCTGACAGTGGAGGAGGATCTTCCCGCCCGGGCAGAGGAGATGGGCAGCTATCTGATAGAGAGGTTAAAGTTGCTGGCGGCAGAGAGTGAGCTGATTAAGGAGGTCAGAGGCCGGGGCCTTTTAATCGGTATTGAGTTTGAAGAACCCACCTCTGGTATCATGGAAAAAATATCCAGGGGTCTGGTTAATGAGCTTTCTAATGAGTACCTGGCCTCAATGGTGGCCGGAGAGCTGCTTCAGAAACACCGGATTATCACTGCCTATACCTTAAATAACCCCAATGTCATCCGCCTGGAACCTCCCCTGATCCTTGAGCAAGAACACCTTGACCGGGTACTTGTGGCCTTAGAGGATATCCTGGAGCAGAACAGGG
>CAZXKH010000015.1:0-14189 GCA_964641385.1 uncultured Clostridia bacterium
CGGGTGGTGATGGGCTGGCCATCTCAGATGAGCGGCTGGAGTGGATCCTGCAAGAACTGCAGGAGATAGAACATGTTGAACTGATTAGAATTGGGACCAGGACACCGGTGGTAAACCCCCAGCGGATCACGCCAGAGCTCTGCCGGCTGCTGAAAGAGTTCCATCCCCTGTGGATTAATACCCACTTTAACCATCCACGGGAGATAACACCGGCCAGTAAAGAGGCCTGCAGTCGGCTGGTGGAGGCAGGAATACCCCTGGGAAACCAATCGGTATTGTTGAGGGGAGTCAATGATTGTCCTCAGCTGATGAAGAGGCTCTGCCAGAGGCTGCTTCAGCTGAGAGTTCGTCCTTACTACCTCTACCAGTGTGACCTCTCGCAGGGGATCGAGCATTTTCGCACCACTGTATCCCGGGGGATTGAGATCATTGAGGCCCTGAGAGGACATACCACGGGCCTGGCAGTACCGACCTTTGTTGTTGATGCTCCTGGAGGTGGTGGCAAGATTCCTGTCGGACCTCAGTATATGATCTCCCAGAAACCGGGACAGGTAATTCTGCGAAATTACGAGGGGGTAATTGCCTCATATTCTGAACCCCAGCCAGGCGAGGGCTGTCAACCACACTGTACCTGCTGCCCTGAAGATGATCATCAGCAGGCAGTGGGAATTGAGAAGCTCTTTAATGGTCAGAGGGTAAGCCTTGAACCGGAGGGCCTTGCTCGCAGGCAGCGCTGAAAGGTTGCCAGATTTTTTGCTCTTCTGTTGCTTCAAGATATTCAGAGCTTGGTTTAAGAGGGTATTGTCGGTAGTGGAATGGTAGCTGCATATTATTAACTAAGTATAGATACTACTTGATTACAGGAGGTGAAAAAATGTCTGAGGTCAAGGATGATTTTTCTGTTGCAGGTGATCGTAAGGTGCTGTACCGGAAGGCTGGAAAAAGGCGTCTCTTTACCGATCCCGATCCTGACCGGGCTCGAGAATTCTTCAGGGATAAATCGCGCAGCCTTGAAGACAAGCTGACAACAGTCAGCCAGGCTGTCAGCAACCTGATCAGTGATGGTGATTATCTGGGGGTGGGTGGTTTTGGTAGTAACCGGATTCCCACTGCTCTTCTGCATGAAATCTTGCGTCAGGAGAAGAAGGGTCTGGGCTTTGCCGGCCATACCTCCACCCATGATATGCAGATTCTGGTGGCAGGAGACTGTATCGACCGCTGTGATGTGGCCTATATTGTGGGCCTGGAGGCCCGCGGCCTTTCACCAGGGGCCAGAGAGGCCTTTGAGAGTGGCAGGATTGAGGCCACAGAGTGGACCAATGCAGCCTTAGCCTGGCGTTATCGGGCGGCAGCCATGGGGGTCTCCTTTCTCCCGGTCAGGATGATGATGGGCACCGAGACCCTTGATTACAGTGCTGGAGTGGAGATACCCTGTCCCTTCACCGATCAGAAGTATGTGGCAGTTCCTGCCCTTTATCCCGAGGTGGCCCTGATTCATGTTCATCGCTCGGATCGATACGGTAATGCTCAGATCGAGGGGATTACAGTCTCAGATCTGGACCTGGCCCGGGCGGCCAAAAGGGTGATTATTACCGCTGAGGAGATTATACCCACCGAGGAGGTACGCCGTCAGCCAGACCGGAATATGATTCCCTATTTTCTGGTGGATGCTGTTATTGAGGTGCCCTATGGAGCCTATCCCTCCAATATGGCCTATCATTACTTCAGTGATGAGGAGCATCTACAGGAGTGGCTGGAGGCAGAGAGAGATGCCAGTAACTTCCAGGCCTTTCTTGAGAAGAATATCTATGGGGTTAAAGACCATGCGGAGTATATTGAAGTTAATGGTGGCCTTAAAAGACTGCAGAGGCTGCGCAGTGAAGAAAATATAGGCAGCTATCAGGAGCAATAAGGAGGTGGATCTGATGGTTGAATACAATCGTATGGAGCTGATGATCTGTCTGGCTTCACGTTACCTGGAGGATAACAGTACCGTGGTGGTTGGCACCGGTGCTCCCTGTGCAGCGGCCATGCTTGCCCAGCGGATGGATGCCCCTCAGCTGATGATTCTCTTTGAGGCAGGAGGAGTGGGGCCCATTCTACCCTCCATGCCCATCTCGGTTGGTGATTCTAGAACCTTTTACCGGGGACTAATGGCCACCAGTATGCCGGAGATTATGGAGGCCTGTCAGCGGGGGATGGTTGATTATACCGTCCTGGGGGGAGCCCAGATTGATATGTATGGAAACATAAACTCCACCCTGATCGGTGATGACTATGATCGTCCCAGGGTTCGTTTTCCGGGCAGTGGTGGTGCCAATGACCTGGCTTCACTCTGCTGGCGGACGATGATGATTACTCCTCAGGATAAGAGGAGATTCACCAATCAGCTTGATTTTCTCACTACCCCCGGTTATCTTTCCGGTGATCAGGCCCGTGAGCAGGCGGGATTACCTCCCGGGGCAGGTCCTTACAAGATAATCACTGATCTGGGAGTACTGGGTTTTGATCAGGAGAGTAAAAGAATGCAGGTGGAGTCCATCCATCCCGGCAAAGGCAGGGAGGATCTAATTGAACATACTGGTTTTGAGCTGCTCTGGCGGGATGAACTAACCGAGAGCACTCCTCCCCGAGAGGAGGAATTAAGGATCCTTCGCCAGGAGGTTGATCCCAGAGGTTATATCATAGGACGTGACTGAGCTTAATAATTATACTTTAGCGTGAAGGAGATCAGGAATGAGGCAAGGATCGACAGGTGTTAAGGGAAAAAAGAGTCTATGGGCCGATATATCTCTGTTTTTTGTTGCTATTTTCTGGGGATCCAATTTTGTGGTTATGAAGGAGGCCCTGGAGCTAATAGCTCCCTTTACCTATCTGGGACTGCGTTTTTCACTGGCCTCAGTGCTTTTGGCAGTTGTATTTTGGAGAAGAATGGGTCAGGCCCACTGGCGGGAGGTTAAGACCGGTGTGCTGGTGGGTTTTTTCCTCTTCATGGGTTTTGCCATTCAGACCCTGGGTTTACTCTATACCACCCCGGCTAAATCCGGATTCATCACCGGTATGAGTGTGGTAATGGTTCCCTTTTTTGTCTTTTTTGTAACCAGGATCTTTCCCGGCTGGTGGTCAGTGGCAGGTGGCCTGCTGGCCACTCTGGGTCTTTTTTTACTCTCCTCCACCGGGGAGCTGGGCCTGGAATATGATGATCTGTTAACCCTTATAGCCGCTGCCTTTTTTGCTGCCCATGTGGTCTCACTGGGTATCTATTCACCCCTCAGGGATTCCATTATCCTGGACACCCTTCAGCTGGCCTTCTGCGGTCTGGCCAGCTGGATAATGGCTCTAACCTTTGAGGGTCTGCCCACACTTACCAGCTACCCATCCTTTGTCTGGTGGGCGGTTATCTATGCAGTTATCTTTTGTACCATTGGTGCCTTTGTTACTCAGACCATTGCTCAGCGTTATACTCCCTCCACTCATGCAGCTCTAATTCTCTGTCTGGAGGCGGTCTTTGCCGGTCTTTTTTCCTATCTTTTCTGGGGAGAGATCTTTACTCCAGATAAGATACTGGGAGCACTTCTGATCCTGGTTGGGATACTGCTGGCAGAGCTAAAGGCCTCCCATATTCCGGTGGGACAACTAATGAAGAAGAAGGAGGAGGTTGCCTGTGAAGAGGCCTAACCTCTCATCGTTAAAAACTAACCTATACAAAAAAGGTAAAAAATGGTATAATAACTTCAGGGGTGAGAAGGTGAAGGACCAGGAACTTGAGATTAGTCTGCTGGAGGAAGCCATGCTATTAACACTGGTTATTATAATCTTTTTATCAACTCTGATGCTGGTGGGTGGAGGACTGGAGAGCGATTTAAAGGATGTTATCCAGCGCTTTCTATCTCTAATCTAAGAAAAGAAGACCCTTTATGGGTCTTTTTTTTGTGCCCATATTATGGTGATAAAAATTAACTAACCTCGAATAAAGCTTGAGGTGCAGGACTCAGCTGACTGCCCGGGAATATTTAATTATGACAGCTTTAGTTGATGTCCGGGTCTCTTGGATCTCCAGGCAAATATTTGGCTCTGGGATTAAAGATAACTTCAGAGGGTGATTATATAGGGACAGGATATTAAGGCAGACTTAGATGGAGCCTGAAGCTTTAGGGAACATAATTTAAGATGGAAGGAAGTTAACATTTTTTAGACTGGATCACTTTATTTCTGACAGAAGTAAGCCTGCACCCTCTCCTCTATCTCATCTCTGACCTGACGGAAGATCCTTAGTATCTCCTCCTCACTACCGGTAGCCTGTGCCGGATCGGTAAGGGGCCAGTGGATCCTTTTTATCCCGGGAGGTGTAATGGGGCAGGCTTCTCTGGCCCCACCACAGAGGGTAACAATAACATCCATTTTACAGATTTCTTCAGTTTCCATGCTCTTTGAACTCTGACCGGTAATGTCTATACCCTGCTCCTGCATAACTCTAATCGCCATGGGATTAATACCCTGAGGCCTGAGGCCTGCACTGAAAATCTCCCATTCATGACCTGCATATTTGTTAGCAAAACCCTCTGCCATTTGACTTCGACATGAGTTGCCTGTACACAAAAATAATAGCCCTTTGTCTGCCATCTTATCTACCCCTTTTCATTTTTATGCTTTACTTCAATTATTATAGTCTGATAACAGAGAAAAAACAAGCTGCTTAAAGCTCTTTACTGTACCTGATCCTCAATATAACGGCAATAAGATTTAATCCAAGTACCAGGGCCAGAAGCACAACTGCTGTCCCATAGGCAATGGGTACCTGCTGGGCGGGGAAAGTACCTGCAGTTAGGAGAGCATAAATATGATAGGGCAAAGCCATTACTTCGCTAAAGATTGACTTTGGCAGACGCCCGGAATAGAAGGTGGCGGCAGGACAAATAATGGGAGCCGTCTCCCCTGCCACTCTGCCAACACCCAGAATACAGCCAGTCATAATTCCCGGTATGGATGCCGGAAGCACAACATTCTTTATCGTCTCCCACCTGGTTGCTCCCAGAGCATGAGAAGCCAGACGATATTCTCTGGGAACTGCCATCAGGGCCTCCTCTGAGGCCCTGATGATGGTGGGCAGAATAACAATACCCAGGGTAAGAGAGCCGGAGATGATAGAGGTTCCAAAACCCAAATACTTAACGAATATTGCCAGACCAAAGAGCCCAAAGACAACAGAGGGAACTCCAGCCAGATTATTAATGCCAATCCGTATGATACGTACCATCCCCTCCTGCTGAGCATATTCAGTCATGTAAATTGCTGAAAGAATACCAAGGGGAGCTGAAAAAGCTATGGCTCCCACTACAAGATATAGAGTGCCTAAAATTGCTGGCAGAATTCCTCCCTCTGTCATACCACTTCGCGGCATCTGAGTTAAAAACTCCCAGCTAATAACCCCGATACCACGACTAAAGACAAAGAAAATAATAATAAAGAGTGCTGATAGAGAAAGGCCCAGTCCCAGCAGCATAATCATTCTGGAGAAAGACTGCCATCTATATCTTTTTTTGAGGTTAGAGGACATTAATTTTTTACCTCCCTTTTGAAGCGCTGTGCTATCAGATCAGCCATAATATTTAGAAAGAGCGTGATTAAGAAAAGCAGGATGCCAATACCAAAGAGGGCATGATAATGGTTGCTGCCCACAGGGGTCTCCCCCATATCTGCTGCAATGGCAGCCGTCATTGGACGAACAGGCTCCAGAAAACTTCTGGGTATCAGAGTTGCCCCTCCTGCCACCATGAGGACAGTCATTGTTTCACCAATGGCACGGCCCATTCCCAGGATAATTGCTGTAAAGATTCCCGAGGAGGCAGAGGGAAGCACTATTTTATATATGGTTTCCCAGCCTGTACATCCCAGTGCCAGTGAAGCATCCCGGTACTTATTGGGAACAGAACTAATTGCATCCTCACTCAGACTGAGAATAGTTGGCAGGGCCATAATACCCAGCATAATGGAGGCATTGAGGGCTGTAAGTCCTGTTGGAAGGTTGAGCAGACGACTGAGGAAGGGCCCCAGAATTCGCATCCCAAAGAGACCATAGATCACAGAGGGTATGCCTGCCAGCAACTCAACCAGGGGTTTAATGGTGTTCTTTAATGAAGGAGGAAGAATACAGGCTATGCAGATGGCAGAAGAGATACCAAGGGGAATGGAGATGATCATCGCCCCAAGGGTAACCAGCATGGAAGCTGAAATCAGGGGAAGGATACCATAATCAGGTGGTGTATAGGAAGGATACCAGTCTCTTCCCAGAATAAACTCCAGAATACTTACTTCACCAAAGATGGGCAGACCTTCAAGAAATAAAACAATTACAATTCCAGCCAGAAAGATCAGGGAAGAGAGAGCAAAGAAAAATAGAATAATCTTAATGAAATATTCTCTATAGTGCCGCAAAATATCACTCCTTATTAAACCTTAAAGAGGGGAAGATTTATATTTCCCCCCTTTTTTAGGCTATCAATCAATTTACTTATATTATCCTGTTTGAATTAAAATATGGGGACATAACCGGTCTCACCAACAATCCTTTGCCCCTCTGAGCTTAAGATAAAGTTTATAAACTCAGCTGTTTGTCCCTTTGGCCAGCCATCGGTGAAGAGATAGAGTCCGCGGGCAATGGGGAAGGAACCATTAACCACATTTGCTTCTGTGGCATCGACACCATTAACCTTTATTGGCTTCAATTCATCTGAAAGGTAGCCAAGACCAACATATCCGATGCCACCCTTTGTCTCGGCCACTGTTCCTGCTACTGCGCCATTAGAAGCCTGCAGCAGTGCCCGGGGTGAAAGCCTTTCACCATCAAGTGCAATAGAACTAAAGACACCATAGGTACCTGAAGATGAATCGCGGGAAATAATGGTAATATCCTGCTCGGGACCGCCAAATTCGCTCCAGCAGGTTGCCTCGCCAGTAAAAATGGCTTTAATCTCCTCCAGGCTCAGATCCTCAATGGGGTTTGAGGGATGAAGCACTACTGCAATTCCATCCATGGCTATCCGGTGAGGAACAGGATAAATGCCATTGTCTACAGCATTCTTAACCTCTTCATCTCTGATAAAGCGTGAAGCCTGTCCAATATCAACTGCACCATCTACAACGGCAGCAATACCATTGCCGGAACCTCCACCACGAACGGTGATATTGATCTCAGGATTCTGATCCATGTAGACCTCAGCAGCACTCTGTGTAACTGGAAGAACGGTAGTTGAACCCTGAATGGTGACTGTAGCAGCGGTGGCTGCACCTGTAATCATAAAACAGAAGGCCAGGACCAGCATCAGGCAGATCATCTCTCGCAGCTTTAACATTTAATAAAACCCCCTAATTTAGTGTTAAGAATATTATATTTTAAGACTGTTACTGGAGTTTTACGTCTTTGTTAATAGTAAATTACACTTTGTTACAGGATGATTAAGAAAAGTATCACCAGTCTAAGATCTGGGTCATTTGATCAGTGGTAATTTGGCCTACTATTTAATAGTGAGTGAAAGGAGAACCCCAAAAGCAAAGGAATATCCTCACAAAGGGATAGCTGCCTGCCATGGTCATTGTAGCAATTGCATAAATAGGATTAACTGTACTAAAACCGCCTCAATCAGGGGCGGTTTGTTGTAGTTATCAATTAGTCTGGCCTGAATATAAGAGATAAAACTATCTTTGCAGAGCAAGAGTCATCAATAATTTTTTCTTTTTCCTGTACTCAGATAGATAACTCTTTCACAGATATTGGTGGAGTGGTCACCTATTCTCTCCAGGAAACGGCTGATAAAGATCAGGCAGGTTGATTGTTCGATGGTTGAAGGATCTTCCATCATATAGGTTAATAGCTCCCGCAGTATCTGTTGATCAAGAACATCGATCTCATCATCTCCCCTGGCCACTCTTTTGGCCACCTCGACATCCAGATTGACAAAGGCATCAAGGCTCTCCTTGAGCCTGATGACCACGATCTCTGTCATGCGAGGGATATCTATCAGGGGTTTAATTAATGGTTTTTCACCTATTCTCTGCACCATCTCTGCAATATTGCAGGCATAATCACCTATGCGCTCCAAATCAGTAGTTAGCCTGGAGATAACCATGATCATCCTTAAATCACCGGCCACCGGTTGCTGAAGGGCGATTATTCGGGTGCACTCTTCCTCCAGTTTTTTTTCAAAGTCATCGATATGACTGTCATTTTCAATTACACTCTGTGCCAGCTTGAGATCCTGTTTCTTAAGGGCTTCTATGCTTTTATAGATAGCCTCTTCTACCAGACTGCCCATTGATATTAACTGGGTTTTCAGCTTTTGCAGCTGTTCTTCATAGTTTTTACGCACCTTAAACTCCTTTCTTCTCTTAGCCAAAGCGTCCGGTAATATAATCCTCTGTCTTTTGTTGAGAGGGATTTTCAAAGATGACCTCTGTTCTATCGAACTCCACCATTTTGCCCATGAGAAAGAAACCCGTCTTATCTGAGACCCTTGCTGCCTGCTGCATGCTGTGGGTGACAATTACAATTGTATAGTCTTCTTTTAATTTAGCGATCAGCTCCTCTATTCTTGCTGTAGCCACCGGATCAAGGGAGGAGGCAGGTTCATCCATCAGCAGTACTTCCGGTTTCACTGCCAGGGCACGGGCAATACATAATCGCTGCTGCTGTCCTCCTGAGAGCTCCAGGGCTGATTCATCCAGCCTGTCTTTGACCTCATCCCAGAGGGCAGCCTGTTGCAGGCTTTCCTCTACCAGGTGATCAAGTACTCTTCTTTTTTTCTGTCCATGGATTCTGGGGCCATAGGCCACATTGTCATAGATTGATTTGGGGAAGGGGTTGGGATGCTGAAAGACCATTCCCACCTTCTTTCTCAATTCAACTACATCTGTATGCCCGTTATAGATATCTCTTCCCTCCAGGAAAACCTTGCCCTCTATTCTGGTCTTTGGTGTTAGATCATTCATGCGGTTTAAAGTGCGCAGAAAGGTTGACTTGCCACAGCCTGAGGGTCCAATTAGGGCAGTGATTCTCTTCTTTTCAATGGGCATGGTGATCTTATACAGGGCCTGAAAGCTGCCGTAGTAAAAATTTAAATCCTGCACTTCCATTTTGCAGCAGTTTTTCAAGGTTAGAATCCGCTCCTTTCTTCAAAGTCCTGGATTTCATGATTATCTTTAAGAGATGAAGGTAGAGACTGAGCTTAATGTGTTGGGTTTTTATTCTTCAGCTGGCTTGAAGTTATTATCCTCCTGGTGGATTTGAATCAGAGAGCCGAAATCTAATAAATAATTAACTTTCAGGTTATCTGAAGTTAAATACTGGTAGGGTGTTTGCTTAGATGACAATATTTCATGTGCTCTCAGCTCTGCCCGATTAAAGCATAACAGTGCTCTGTTACCTTTTTGTTGCCTGGATGTTAAAAAAGGGTTAATGAATGTTACAGAAAGGTAAAAGATGTTTTTTTTCTTTTTAATATCTGATATAATATCTAATATAATAGCTGTAAAATGAGGAGAGGGGTGAGATAATGGAGAAAAAAAGAGTGCTGGTTATTGATGATGAAAAAAATATCAGGGAGCTGATAAAATACAATCTGGAAGAATCAGGTTTCTCTGTTGTGCTGGCTGCCGATGGCAGAGAGGCACTGGAGAAGCTGGATGGAGAGGTAGATTTGGTTGTACTTGATCTGATGTTGCCGGGTATCGATGGTCTGGCACTCTGCCGACGATTGAGGAACAGCCCTGATTACCGGGGAGTCCCCATTATCATGCTCACTGCCAGGGGAGAAGAACTGGACCGGGTTCTGGGTCTGGAGATGGGGGCTGATGATTATATCACCAAACCCTTTAGCCCCAGGGAGCTGGTGGCAAGAATTAAAGCCCTTTTTCGCCGGATTGAGGACTTCAGTCAGGAGCAAAAAGTAGAAGATGGTGCTGAATCCGGGTTGATGACTACTGGTGAGATTACACTTGATGAACGGCGTTATGAAGTGTATACAGGAGAGCAGTCTCTGGAGCTTACTCCTAAGGAGTTCTCTTTGCTGAAATTTCTCATGGTTAACAGGCATCAGGTACTGACCCGGGAGCTTTTGTTAGAGAAAATCTGGGGTTATGAATACATGGGTGATACCAGAACAGTTGATGTCCATATACGTCGTCTGCGCCAAAAAATAGGTGAGCAGTATATTAGAACGGTGAGAGGAGTTGGGTATCAACTTGTTGAAATGGAATAGTATCAGGCTGCGAAATCAGATTTTGATCATCTTTTTGCTGGTCCACTTTCTGATCCTGGGCAGTTCTTTTTTTTATTTTAATCACAACCTGACTCAGTTTCACCATGAACAGCTGGAGCGTGAGCTCTATAACCAGAGTCAGCTGCTGGCAGAGAGAGAAGACCTTAACCTGCAATCTCCTGAAGAAATGAGCAGCTGGGTGGAGGACTGGGAACAGCGCCTGGGAGTTAGAATAACCATTGTTTCTCCTGATGGTAGAGTGCTTGGCGATTCTCGTTACCAGCCTGAGGCCATGGACAACCACCGCCAGCGCCCTGAAATTCGGCCAGTACTGGAGGGAGGAGCCACTGGTAGGGCTATCAGGGAAAGTGGGACCCTTAACCTTGAAATGTACTACCTGGCCTTCCCATTGCTCAGAGAGGGAGAGGTAGAGGGGGTTATCAGGCTGGCTAAACCCCTGGAGGAGATCAGGGAGCTGCGCCAGCGGCACCTGATTAACTACCTTTTTTTCTTTCTTATTACTCTCCTGCTGGCACTGATCATAACCTGGAAGTACAGCTCAACCATCACCGGTCCCCTTGAGGAACTGAAAGGGATGGCCGGTAAGATAGCCGGAGGTAATCTGGAAGAGAGGATCAGGCTGGGTAGCAGGGCCAGTGAGATCGGTGCTGTAGCTGAGAGCTTTAATTCCATGGCCGATGAACTGCGGGCCCGTATTGATGAGATCTCTGAGGAGAAGGGAAGGGCAGAGGCAATTCTAAAGAGTATGGCAGATGGGGTTATTGCTACTGATATCAAGAGGAGACTAATAACCATTAATCCCGCTGCCAGGGAGATGACGGATCTCAGAGAGGCAGAGGTTAAGGGCAGACAGCTGCTGGAGGTTATTAGGTTTCATCCCCTGGACAGCCTGCTGGCCAGGAGCATCGAAGAAAACAAAACCCTGAGCCAGGAGTTCAAGCTACATCAGCCCCGGGAGCGAATTCTTCGTTGTCATCTGGCACCTGTCAGGGTAGAAGAGCGGCAGGTTATTGGTGGGGTGGTGGTCCTGACAGATATTACAGAGCTGCGGCATTTAGAGCAGGTTCGGCGGGAGTTTGTGGCCAATGTCTCTCATGAACTAAAGACTCCACTGACTTCTATTACCGGTTATCTGGATACCATTTTAGAGAGCAGTCCTGAGGCTTCTACCAGAGAAGGTTTTTTAAGAATAATCAGCTCTGAAGCAGAGAGAATGGCCTTTTTAATTGAGGATTTGCTGGAGCTTTCACGCCTTGAAGCCCGCAGTCCTGAAGTTATTTCCCTTTCTATACACCCCCTACAGCCGGTGGTGGAGAAGGTAATGGCAGTGGTGCAGAGACAGGCTGAGAGCAGAGAGATTGAGCTGAGAGCGGAGATGGATTCATCCCCCCTTAAAGTAATGATGATTCCCGGTGAAATTGAACAGGTATTGCTGAATCTAATGGACAATGCCATTAAATATACTCCTGAGGGGGGAGAGGTTGTTGTGCGCCTAACTGCTCTTAGAGAGGAAGTAATGGTCGAGGTTGAGGATAATGGAATTGGTATTCCAAAAGAAGATCAGGACCGGATCTTTGAGCGCTTCTACCGTGTTGATAAGGCCCGTTCCCGAAAGGAGGGAGGAACAGGGATCGGTCTTTCCATTGTAAAGCATATCTTAAAGGGCCATGGAGCTGAGATTGAGGTTGATAGTCAGCCACAGCTGGGTTCTACTTTCAGGTTTTTTCTACAGCGAATAGTGGAAAGAAAGAAGAGTTAATACTGGCATGGCACCCTGTTTTTCAATTTATTCCGACATAATTTTTTAGCTAATAATCAATATTAATTAAGATAAAAGAAGGAATGTCTGCTTACGTATAGAAAGGTAAATAAAAGAAGAAATACCTTTAAATCTGTACCAATTACATCTTTTAGCATCGACTTTGTCAGCAATAATATGGAATAGCAGCTGGCTATTCTTTCTTTTCCATTTTGGTTTAGACAAGCGGGGTGTTTTCTGTGAATTCCTTTACGCCACTACTTCCCAGTGATTCTCTCAGGATCAGTGATCTGGTTATTGCTCTTTCCTCTGCCCTTGATTTTGCCGATATCAGGGTGCTGGATCATTCAAGGCGGGTAGCATATATATCACTAAAGTTGGGGACTCAGCTGGGAATGGAGCTGGAGGAGATAAACAAAATGGTCCTGGCTGCTCTGCTGCATGATATTGGTATCAGCTCTACAAGTTTTAAGCTGGAAGCTCAGAGCAAATTGTTGCCAGAGGGTGATCTGCTTTATAAACACTGTAATTTGGGTTACAAACTGCTGAAGGATGTTTCATCCTTTGATGGGATTGCCCAGCTGGTATACAGCCACCATGACCATTACAGCGGTGATAACCCCTCCAGGCTCTCAGGTGAGGATATTCCCCTGGGCAGCAGGGTTATTCATCTGGCTGATAGGGTTGAAACCCTGATCGATAAAGACAGTTACATACTGAATCAGAGGGAGGATATCCTGGAACAGCTGGGTGAATACAGTGGCAGGATATTTGATGCTAACCTCTTTGCTGAGCTTGAACTCCTGGCTGTTAAGGAATCCTTTTGGCTTAATCTCTCCACCGGTAGTTTTAAGGATGAGCTGCGCGAGTGGGGAGAGGGAACCAAGAAAAAGATTGCCCTCTCTGAGATAGAGGAGGTTGCCGGTCTCTTTGCCAGCATTATCGATATGAAGAGCCCCTTTACCAGCCGTCACAGCACGGGAGTGGCGGCCATTGCTGCTATGATTGCAGGGGAGATGGGCATTGACCTTCAGGGTCAGCAAGCCCTTCGTATTGCTGGCCTTTTACATGATCTGGGAAAACAGACCATTCCCGATCATATACTGGAGAAGCCGGCTCGGCTAACACCAAGGGAGATGAATGTTATTAAACAACACCCCTTTCAGACTTATAATTTATTACTGTCTGTTAAGGGTTTAAGGGGTATTAAGGATTGGGCCTCTTATCATCATGAACGACTTGATGGTAGTGGCTATCCCTTTCATTTGCAGGCCAGAGATCTTGATCTGGGCTGTAGAATTGTGATTGTCAGTGATGTCTTTCAGGCCATGACAGAGATAAGGCCCTACCGCCAGGCCCTACCGGTGGCCAGTGTGATGGATATTCTAAGGCAGGAAGCCGGGGAGGGTAAACTCGATGCGGAAGTTATAGATGCCCTTTCAGAATGTCTATAGTTTTGTGTAATTACTAATTATTTAGGGAGGTGAGATCCTGTCCCTTAACAATTTTTGTGAAGGGAACAGGAGCAAGGATTGAGAATGACAATTAAAAGAAAACTGCTGGCTGGATTTGGAATTGTACTGGTCCTGATGATTGTGATGGGTGTTATTGCCTATGTGATGACCAACAGAGTTGAGGAGGCCAATATCGAGGCTCTGGATAAGATGGAGGACATGATCTTTACCGTGGAGAAGGAGGTCGACCACCTGGAATGGCTTAACCAGCTTGCTGATCTATTTGTGCTGGAGACTGAGTTTACCGGAGAGCTTGATTACAGGGAATGTGATTTTGGTCGCTGGTATTATGATCTTCTCGCCTCAGATGAATTTGAGCTGATGTCTCCGCGTTTTCAGGAGATATTCTTGCAGATCGATGAACCACATGCCGATCTCCACCATTCTGCGGAGAGAATAATGGAGATCATTGATGAGCACGGTATCGATTCGGATTATGGCTACAGCCAGGCACTTACCATCTATGAACAGGAGACTCAGGCCCATATGGAGGAGGTCAGGGTACAGCTTGATCGGCTTCAGGATCAGCTGAACCAGGAACGGGGGGAGTTTGTTGCCCTGGCCCAGGAACAGGGTCAATTAGCTCAGCAGATAATACTCTTTGCCACTATTGGTGCTGTCCTGGTGGGACTAATAGCAGCC
>CAZXKH010000016.1:0-14115 GCA_964641385.1 uncultured Clostridia bacterium
AATGGTTCCTACATTCATGTGCGGCTTGGACCGCTCAAACTTCTCCTTTGCCATCTGCTTGTTCCTCCTTTGGGGACTAGCTGTCCTTAATAATCTCCCTGGCTATATTACCAGGAACCTCTTCGTAATGAGCAAACTGCATAACATGTGTGGCACGACCCTGGGTCTTGGAACGAAGATCGGTGGCATAACCAAACATCTCTGATAAGGGCACATAGGCATCTATTACCTGTGCAGATGCACGTGGCTGCATCGATTCTACCTGGCCACGACGGCCGTTGAGATCACCAATTACATCACCCATGTACTCTTCGGGTACAATAACCTCCACCTTCATTATTGGTTCTAAAAGTATCGGTCTGGCCTTCTTCATTCCCTCTTTAAAGGCGATAGAACCGGCAATCTTAAAGGCAATTTCACTGGAATCCACCTCATGGTAGGACCCATCATAGAGTCGGGCTTTTATATCAACCACCGGATAGCCGGCCAGAATACCATTATCCATAGCCTCTTTGATACCGGCCTCTACAGCAGGAATAAAGTCCTTGGGAATAGTACCTCCCACAATATCGTTCTCAAAGACAAAACCCTCGCCAGCTTCATTGGGCTCCAGTTCCATCTTGACATGACCGTACTGACCCCTACCACCACTCTGCCTGATAAACCTGCCTTCACAATCTGTGCCCTGCTTGATGGTCTCGCGATAGGCCACCTGTGGTCTGCCTATATTGGCGGCAACCTTAAACTCGCGCAACAGTCGATCGACTATAATTTCCAGGTGCAGTTCACCCATACCGGAAATAATGGTCTGTCCTGTATCTTCATCAACATGAATCTTGAAGGTTGGGTCCTCTTCCGCCAGACGCTGCATGGCCTGGGAAAGTTTATTCTGATCGGCCTGGGTTTTGGGCTCAATGGCCACTGAGATCACCGGTTCTGGAAACTCCATGGCCTCAAGAATAATGGGTGCCTCTTCATCACAGAGGGTATCACCAGTAGAGGTATGCTTTAAACCTACTGCTGCCGCCAGATCCCCGGCATAAACCTGATCCCTCTCTTCCCGATAATTGGCATGCATTTGCAGGATTCTTCCCACCCGCTCTCGCTTTTCACTGGTGGAGTTATAAATATAGGAACCGGCCTCCAGCACTCCAGAATAGACACGGAAAAAACACAGCTTGCCAACATAGGGATCAGACATGATTTTAAAGGATAGAGCAGAGAAGGGCGCATCATCCCGGGTTGGACGCAACTCTTCCTCCTCAGTGGAGGGGGTAATTCCCTTCACCGGGGGAACATCGGTGGGTGCAGGCAGATAATCAATAATGGAATCCAGCAGGGGCTGCACACCCTTATTTTTAAAGGCAGAACCACAGAGGACAGGAATGATATCCACACCAATGACTGCCTTGCGCAGGGCCTTTTTTAGCATCACCGGGGTGATCTTTTCCTCTTCTAAGTAGCTGATCATCAGCTCCTCATCGATATCGGCTACTGCCTCCAGCAACTTATCCCTGTATTCCTGAGCCTGATCCAAATAATCAGCGGGAATTGACTCCTTCTTAAATTTTATCCCCAGCTCATCTTCATATATTCGAGCCTCCATCTCCACCAGATCTATAATTCCACGAAAGTCATCCTCACTGCCCACCGGCAGCTGGATGGGAATAGCATTTGCTCCCAGCTTCTCCCGCATCATTTTAACAACCTTAAAAAAATTGGCTCCTGTACGATCCATCTTATTTATATAGGCAATTCTGGGCACCTGATACTTATCAGCCTGGCGCCAAACAGTCTCTGACTGGGGTTCAACCCCACCCACTGAACAAAAAAGGGCAATAGAACCATCAAGTACCCTCAGGGATCTCTCTACTTCAACGGTAAAGTCCACATGCCCCGGGGTATCAATAATATTAACCCGATGATCCCTCCATTCACAGGTAGTGGCCGCAGAAGTAATGGTTATTCCTCTTTCCTGTTCCTGTTCCATCCAGTCCATGGCTGCAGCTCCATCATGGACTTCACCCATCCTGTGGAGACGACCGGTGTAAAAGAGGATACGTTCAGTTGTAGTTGTCTTACCGGCATCAATATGAGCCATGATGCCTATATTCCTGGTTCGCTGTAGTGGATACTTTCTGGCCACTGACTTTCCCTCCTTGTGAAGCTAAAACAAAAACCCTTCTTACCAGCGATAATGAGCAAAGGCCTTGTTGGCCTCAGCCATGCGGTGAATCTCTTCCTTCTTACTAATGGCACCACCGGTGTTGTTAAAGGCCTCCATTATTTCATTGGCCAAACGGTTTTCCATTCTCTTTTCACCGCGTTTGGATGCTGCCTCCATCAACCACCTGAGACCAAGGGTCCGACGACGATACACATCAACCTCTACCGGGACCTGATAGTTGGCCCCTCCTACCCGGCGGGACTTGACTTCAAGTACAGGCATTACATTGTTCAGTGCCTCCTCAAAGACCTCAACCGGATCCTTGTTCATCTTCTCCTCGATCACTTCCATGGCCTGATAAAAGATCTTTTCTGATTTGCTCTTCTTACCATCATACATTATTTTATTAATAGCCCTTGTTACCAGGGCACTGTTGTAGATGGGATCGGGTTCGATCTCCCTCTTGGGAGCTCTGTTCTTCCGGGCCACGGTTTAACCCTCCTTCCCTATTATTTGGGTTTCTTGACACCGTATTTAGAACGTCCTCGCCTGCGCCCTTCAACTCCGGCAGTATCCAGGGAACCTCGAACAATATGATAGCGGACACCTGGCAGGTCCTTAACCCTGCCACCCCGAACCAGAACCACTGAGTGTTCCTGAAGATTATGGCCAATGCCGGGAATATAAGCAGTAACTTCTATGCCATTGGTCAGCCTTACCCTTGCCACCTTGCGCAGGGCAGAGTTAGGCTTTTTGGGAGTCTGGGTATAGACCCTGGTACAGACTCCTCGCTTCTGAGGAGCACCCTCTAAGGCACGGGCCTTTTTCTTTTTCTCAATTTTATCTCTTCCCTTACGTACCAGCTGGTTGATAGTGGGCATCAAATCCCTCCTCTCTCTTTGAGAGTGCAAAATAATAGGCCCTCTTACCCCAAGGTAAGAGGGCCTGCAAAAAGGCAAACTCCTCCCTCTGGGGGTTTTAATCCCCTCTCCAAACCCAGGGCTTGGAGAATAACTAAAATTTATAAACTAGGAAACCAGGGCTGCAGCCGCAGCACCCACCTCAATCTCGCAGGCTGCGCCCAGCTCCTGCATAGTCTCTATTTGTACCACATCAATCCCATGCTTTTGGGCTGTGGAAATAACTTCATCTCTTATTTCCCGGTCAGCATTCTCAGCCACAAAGACCTTCTCCGCTCTGCCGCTACCAATCTCCTTCAGGGTCTGTTTGGTGCCGACAACCCTTCTTCCCCTTTGTAGTTCAGCCAGCATTTCTCAGCCCCCTTTTAACCAGTTGCCACAGTCACAGAGCATGCACTATAGTATTTTAACACTTCACCACTACCTTGTCAACATCTTTTTTGCCAGCAGGGGAAAACAAGGGAGAGAAAGGAAGAAGAATCAGTTAACCGGTGTCTCTTCCTTCTCCTTGATTATTGTTTCCTCTACCTCAGCTTCTGGCTCAGACTCCTGCTCTTCCTTCTCCATTAGTTCAGCCTCGGGTAGCTTCTTCTCCAGCTCAATATCACGATAACGCTTCATTCCTGTTCCGGCCGGTATTAGCTGACCAATGATTACATTCTCCTTCAATCCCAGCAGGGGATCGGACTTACCCTTGAGAGAAGCCTCGGTCAGGACCCTGGTGGTTTCCTGGAAGGAGGCCGCTGAAAGAAAGGATTCCGTAGCCAGTGAAGCCTTGGTAATTCCCAGTATTTCAGGACGGGCAGCGGAAGGCTCTCCACCCTCATCCATAATCTCCTCATTCTCTTGCTCAAACTGATGCTCATTAACCAGAGTGCCGGGCAATAAATCGGTATCACCGGGTTCAGTAACCCTCACTTTGCGCAGCATCTGCCTGATTACCACTTCAATATGCTTATCATTAATCTCCACACCCTGTGAACGGTATACCAGCTGCACCTCATCTAAAAGATAGCGCTGAACAGCCCTCTTACCCCTAATCTTAAGAATATCGCTGGGATCAATGGGCCCTTCTGTCAGGCGCTCACCGGCCCGTATCCGATCTCCGTTCTGGAGCCTGAGCTGGGCTCCATAGGAGATAGTGTAGGTCTTTTTACGTCCATCATCAGTCTTGATCCTTGCTTTGCGAACATTCTTGCTCTCAGTAAGGTGTACGGTACCCGTCAGCTCACTGATTACCGCCTGGCCCTTGGGAGTCCGGGCCTCGAAGAGTTCCTCTACCCGGGGCAGACCCTGGGTAATATCATCTCCAGCCACACCACCGGTATGGAAGGTTCTCATGGTCAGCTGGGTACCTGGTTCACCAATGGACTGGGCGGCAATAATACCTATCGATTCTCCCACATCCACCAGCTTACCTGTGGCCAGGTCCCGACCATAGCAGTTACAGCAGACACCATGGGGTGATTTACAGGTGAGAACGGATCGAATGGTAACCTCTTCTATACCGGCAGCCTCCACTTTCTCTGCCAGTTCTTCATCGATCATCTCTCCCGCTTTGACAATGGTTTCACCACTGCCTGGAGCTGTAATATCCTCCAGGGAGAAACGACCCACTATTCTTTCAGCCAGGTTCTCAATTACCTCATCTCCATCGCGAATACTGGAGACTGTAATCCCCTCTCCAGTGCCACACTCCTGCTGCCGAACAATTACATCCTGTGAGACATCTACCAGACGACGGGTTAGATAACCGGAATCGGCAGTTCTAAGGGCTGTATCGGCCAGACCCTTTCGGGCCCCATGGGTGGAGATAAAGTACTCCAGCACTGTCAGCCCCTCGCGAAAGTTGGCCCGGATGGGATGGTCCATGATACGGCCTGAAGGATCAGCCATCAGGCCCCTCATACCTCCCAGCTGAGCAATCTGTGAGGTATTACCCCGGGCTCCGGAGATAGCCATCATATAAATGGAGTTGAACTTATCCAGTGAAGACATCAGTGAAGAAGTAACCTCTTCCTTGACCTGAGACCAGATATCCACTACCTTCTGATAGCGTTCGTTTTCAGTAATGGCTCCCCGCCGAAAGTGAAGCTCGGTCTCCTTGACCCTTTCCTCAGCCTCCTGCAACAGCCGGGCTTTATCCTCCGGTATCTGGACATCATCAGTGCTGATGGTCAACCCACACTGAGTGGCATATCTAAATCCAAGGTCTTTGATGCCATCAAAGACCTCAGAGGTAATCTTACTGCCAAAACGCTGATGACACTCCCGTGCCAGTTTGGCCAGCACACTCTTCTCCAGTTCAGCATTTAAAAACTCCATTTTTTCGGGAAGAACACGATTGAAGAGAACACGACCAACTGTAGTTTCTAGAATCTCACCCTTGATACGAACCTTTATTCTGGCCTGCAGATCCACAACCTTGTTTTCATGAGCAATAATTGCTTCTTCAGGGCTGGTAAAGGCTTTGCCTTCTCCCTTCATTCCCTCCCTCATGCTGGTTAGATAGAAACAGCCCAGCACCATATCCTGAGTAGGAATAACGATGGCACTGCCATCAGCCGGTGAAAGCAGATTATAGACTGAGAGCATCAGGATTCTGGCCTCAGCCTGAGCCTCCGCTGACAGGGGTACATGAACCGCCATCTGATCCCCATCAAAGTCTGCATTATAGGGTTTACAAACCAGGGGATGGATCTTGATGGCTTTACCCTCCACCAAAACGGGTTCAAAGGCCTGAATGCCCAATCGATGCAGGGTTGGAGCTCTGTTCAATAGAACCGGATGCTCCTGGATTACATCCTCCAACACATCCCAGACCTCGGACTTGACTCGCTCCACCATCCGCTTGGCACTCTTAATGTTATGGGCCAGACCCTCATCAACCAGTTTCTTCATTACAAAGGGCTTAAAGAGTTCCAGAGCCATTTTCTTGGGCAGTCCACACTGGTGCATCTTCAGCTCAGGGCCCACCACAATTACAGAGCGGCCGGAATAATCGACTCTTTTTCCCAATAGATTTTGACGGAAGCGGCCCTGTTTTCCCTTCAACATATCACTCAGGGACTTCAGTGGCCGGTTACCGGCACCGGTTACCGGACGTCCCCGACGGCCATTATCGATTAAGGCATCTACTGCCTCCTGCAGCATCCGCTTTTCATTACGGATAATTATCTCCGGTGCTCCCAGATCTAAAAGCCGCTTCAATCTGTTGTTACGGTTTATTACCCGGCGGTACAGATCATTGAGATCAGAGGTGGCAAAGCGCCCTCCATCAAGCTGTACCATGGGCCGTAAATCAGGTGGAATAACAGGGATAACCTCCATGATCAACCATTCAGGCCTGTTGCCAGAGGTTCTCAAACCCTCCATTACTTCCAGACGACGTACGGCTCGTTTTCTCTTCTGCCCGGTATTATCCTTAACATCAGCTCTCAGTGTGGCTACAATATCGTCCATCTCCAGGGATTTTAGCAAGGACTTAACAGCCTCGGCCCCAATTCCGGCTTCAAAGGCATTACCGTGCTTAATCCTTGCCTCCCGATACTCACTTTCAGAGAGCAGCTGTTTCTTATCCAGAGGAGTATCACCGGGATCGATGACAATATATGAGACGAAATAAAGTACCTTTTCCAGTGACCGGGGAGACATATCCATAATCAAACCCAGACGACTGGGGATACCCTTAAAATACCAGATATGAGAGACCGGTGCTGCCAGCTCAATATGGCCCATCCGTTCCCTTCTGACCTTGGAGCGAGTAACCTCAACCCCACAGCGATCACAGACAACACCCTTATAACGAATCCTTTTATATTTTCCGCAGTGACATTCCCAATCCTTGGTGGGACCAAAGATCTTTTCGCAGAAGAGGCCTTCCTTCTCAGGTTTCAGTGTGCGGTAATTTATGGTCTCCGGTTTTTTAACCTCACCACTGGACCAGGACCTGATCTTCTCCGGTGAGGCCAGTCCGATGAGCATAGAACTAAAGCTATTAATATTAAACATCTATTAACCTGTCAGGGTATTAATCCCCGGACAGGTTTCTCACCTCCACTCCCGAGAGATTATTCATCTTCTGGTTCCTCTGACTCCTGCACCTCATCGCCAAGATCAAGTCCCAGCTGGCGTGCCGTTTCATTAATGTCCTCCTCATTCTCCTCGATCTCCAGCTCCTCCTCATCCTCGGAGTAGACCCTGGCATCAAGGCCAATGGACTGCATCTCCTTAATCAACACCTTAAAGGATTCTGGAATACCGGGTTCGGGAACATTTTCACCCTTAACAATTGATTCATAGGTCTTGACCCTGCCCACCACATCATCGGATTTAACGGTCAACATCTCCTGCAGAGTATAGGAGGCGCCATAGGCCTCAAGGGCCCAAACCTCCATCTCGCCGAAGCGCTGACCGCCAAACTGTGCCTTACCACCCAGTGGCTGCTGGGTAACAAGGGAGTAGGGTCCAGTGGAGCGGGCATGAATCTTATCATCAACCAGATGGTGCAGTTTCATGGTATACATATAGCCCACAGTTACCCGTTCATCGAAGGGCTCACCTGTCCGACCATCATAAAGGACTGACTTTCCATCCTCATCCATGCCTGCCTCCTGTAGGAGTTCCCGTACTTCATGCTCCTGAGCACCGTTAAAGACGGGTGTTTCTACCTTAATACCCAGCAGGCTGGCAGCCATCCCCAGATGGGTCTCAAAGACCTGGCCAATGTTCATTCGGGAGGGAACACCGAGGGGATTGAGTATAATCTCCACCGGCTCCCCGTTGGGCAAAAAGGGCATATCCTCCTGGGGAAGAATACGAGAGATAACACCCTTATTTCCATGGCGGCCAGCCATCTTATCACCAACAGAAATCTTTCTCTTCTTGGCAATATAGACCCTGACCAGCTTGTTGACACCGGGTTTCAGCTCATCCCCATCCTCACGGGTAAAGACCTTAACATCGACCACAATACCGCTTTCACCGTGAGGCACCTTAAGAGAAGTATCCCGGACCTCACGGGCCTTCTCACCGAAGATGGCCCGCAGCAGACGCTCCTCAGCCGAGAGCTCCGTCTCACCCTTGGGGGTTACCTTGCCCACCAGGATATCACCTGGTTTTACCTCAGCTCCAGGATGGATAATACCCCTGCTGTCCAGATCCTTAAGAGCATCTCCTCCAACATTGGGGATATCACGGGTAATTTCCTCCGGTCCCAGCTTGGTATCTCTGGCCTCAGCCTCATGTTCTTCAATGTGAATGGAGGTAAAGGCATCCTCGCGCACCAGATTCTCGCTGATCAGGATAGCATCCTCGTAGTTATAGCCCTCCCAGGGCATAAAGGCAATCAAAGTATTGCGTCCCAGGGCCAATTCACCCTGATTGGTTGAAGGTCCATCACCAATAATCTGTCCCTCTTCAACCATATCACCCTTTTGAACAATGGGCTTCTGGTTAATACAGCTTCCCTGGTTGGAACGAACAAACTTCAGCAGCTTATACTCCCTGAGCTGCCCACCCTTAGTCTCAATAGTAATTTTATCAGCTGAAACCTCGGCCACCCGACCACTATCCTCGGAGACAACGGTAGCTCCCGAATCCTTGGCAGCCCTCATCTCCACACCAGTTCCGATGAGAGGAGCTTCGGTCTTAAAGAGGGGAACTGCCTGCCGCTGCATATTGGCCCCCATCAGAGCCCGATTGGCATCATCATGCTCTAAAAAGGGAATCAGGGCCGCAGCCACACTGACAATCTGTTTGGGAGAGATATCCATATAGTCCACCCTGTCCGGCGAAACACGAAGAATCTCATCCCTATATCGAACTGATACTCTCTCATTCTCAAGCTGGCCCTCTTCATCAAAGGGCTCATTGGCCTGCACAACTATATATTCATCCTCTTCATCAGCCGTTAAATATTCGATCTCATCGGTTACCCTACCCTCAACAACCCGTCGATAGGGGGTTTCAATAAAACCAAACTTATTGGTCTGAGCAAAGGTACAGAGTGATCCTATAAGCCCAATATTGGGCCCTTCGGGAGTCTCAATGGGACAGATCCGCCCATAATGAGAGTGGTGAACATCACGCACATCAAATCCTGCCCGCTCACGGCTGAGCCCACCCGGTCCCAGGGCACTGAGACGACGTTTGTGGGTCAGCTCGGCAACTGGATTGGTCTGATCCATAAACTGAGAGAGCTGACTGGAACCAAAAAACTCCTTGATGGCCGCCACCACCGGCCTGGTATTGATCAAAGCCTGAGGAGTAATAACATCTATATCCTGGATGGTCATCCTCTCCCTGACCACACGCTCCATACGGGAGAGTCCAATTCGAAACTGATTCTGAAGCAGTTCTCCCACTGTCTTCAGTCTCCGATTACCAAGGTGATCGATATCATCGATTGTAGCACTTTCATCTTTGATCACCAGCCGCACCAGGTAACGCAGAGTCTCGGTAATATCCTCCTTGGTCAGGGTCCGGTGATCGGGATCAACATCCAGTTTTAGTTTTTTATTGATTTTATAACGCCCCACTCCGGCCAGATCGTAACGCTTGGAATCAAAAAACATGGAATCAAGTAAATTCTCTGCACTCTCCACAGTAGGGGGTTCTCCCGGTCGCAGACGCTTATAGAGCTCAATTAATGCCTCCTCCCGGGACTTGGTACTGTCTCTTTCAATTGTATCCTGTACAACCTCATGATCTCCCAAAACATCAATCAGTTGAGCCTTGGATCCATAACCAAGAGCCCGCAATAAAACTGTACTGGGGGTCTTACGAGTTCTGTCAACCCGAACAGAGACAATTCGTTTCTTATCATATTCAAATTCGATCCAGGCTCCACGGTTGGGAATTATACTTGCCGTGTACAGCTGGCGACCATCCTTGGTCTTATCCGCACCAAAATAAACACCAGAAGACCTGATCAGCTGATTGACAACAACCCTTTCCGCTCCATTGATGATAAAGGTACCCTTATCGGTCATCAGTGGAAAGTCGCCCATAAAAACTTCCTGCTCCTTAACCTCTCCTGTCTCCTTATTAATTAGACGCACCTTAACCCTGAGTGGAGCAGCATAGGTCACATCACGGTCCTTACACTCCTGGATAGTATACTTGGTATCACCCAGGGAATAATCAATAAACTCCAGCACCAGGTTTTCAGAGAAATCATGGATAGGTGAAACCTCGGTAAAGGTTTCACGCAGTCCCTCTTCCAGAAACCATTTGTAAGAATCCTTCTGAGTCTTAATTAAAAAAGGAAGCTCCATTCCTTCCTCGATCCTGGCAAAGGAAACCCGTCCATTCTTTTCAGGCATTTTCACCGCCAATGCTTCCACCCCCCCTGCTCCTTTAAATCAGCTGCATGAAAAAGAAAAAAAACTGAACTCAAAGGGATCCTCCTTCACTGTGGATAATAATATAATTAGATAGCCATCCAAACCAAAAGAAAAATTATCTACCAGTACCAAAGTTACAGGTCAGCTCACCCCCAAAAAGAAAAATGGACATATATTTATATTATCTCCAGCTGTGGGAAAAACTATTCACCCTTCTAAATAAAGGGCAGTAAAAAGAAATGTACCATTTTATCATAGACATTTAATAATAGTATCATAGGGACAAATCTATGTCAATATAAATCCATAAAAAAATTTGCCATCTCATTTTCTCTTGAGATGGCAAATTTTCACTTCTATTTTACTACAACTACTCCAGCTCTACCTCTGCACCAAGTTCTTCCAGCTGCTCCTTCAGCTTCTCGGCCTCATCACGGTCGATGCCTTCCTTAACAGCCTTGGGAGCATCATCAACCAGACCCTTGGCATCCTTTAGGCCCAGACCGGTTATCTCACGAACGGCCTTGATAACCTTAATCTTCTGGTTTCCAGCCACCTTAAGTACCACATCAAACTCTGTCTGCTCTTCCTCTTCCCCACCATCATCGCCAGCCTGTGGCATGGCAGCAGGCATGGCCATCTGCTGGGCACTAACACCAAACCTCTCTTCCAGTTCCTCAACCAGCTCTGAGAGCTCCAGCACATTCATACCTTCAATAGCTTCCAAAATTTCTTCTTTGGTCATTACAATCGCTCCTTATTATTATTCTTCATTTTCTTTCTGTTCTTTAATGGCACTTAAAACCTGAACCATCTTACTCATTGGAGCCTGCAGGGTCCTAACCAGACCGGTAATTGGTGACTTCATACCACAGGCTATCATCGTTAAAAGTTCCTGCCGGGAGGGTATCTTGGCCAGAGCAACAACCCTATCTGTTCCAATCACAGAACCACCAACCAGTCCTCCCTTAATCTCCAGTGCTTTATTTGATTTAGAAAAGTCCATCAACTCTCTGGCCGGAGCCACCGGGTCCTCGACACCAAAGGCAATAGCACTTGGTCCCACAAAATACTGCTCCAGCTCGTCATATCCAGCATCACGCAGGGCAAAGCAGGCCAGTGTGTTCTTAACCACACTGTACTCAACCCCGGCCTGGCGCAGTTTACGCCGCAGCTCCGTCATCTGCTCCACATTCAATCCCCGGTAATCAGTGACCACCAGGGCCTTAGATGATACAACCCTTTCCTTCAATTCCTCAACAACCTGTTCTTTCTCTGCCCGATTCACATTCTTCCTCCTTCCTAAAAAGAATAAACCTCCGGTTTTTTGCAACCACCAGAGGCCAACTGAAGCAGATAACTCCAGTTAAGAAGGCCTCGGCAGGCAGGTAGGAAACCCTTTAAGCAAAAAACACCCACTTTCTTAAGCCAAAACTTATTTATTTTGTCAGTTGATCGTTAAAGCAAAAGTGCCAGCACCTGCTGTGGATCAAGCCTTACTCCAGGACTCATAGTAGCCGAGATGGTTAATGAACGGAGGTATCTACCCTTGGCGGCAGCCGGTCTGTCCCGGATAATGGCCTCAAGTACTGCTGAAAGATTATCGAAGAGTTCCTGTTCATCGAAGGAGGCCTTACCCACTGGCACATGAATGTTGGAGGTCTTATCGACCCTGTACTCCACCTTACCCTTCTTAATCTCTTCTATGGCTTCCTTCAGATCAAAGGTAACGGTACCCACCTTGGGGTTGGGCATTAAACCCTGAGGGCCCAGTATTCGGCCCAGTTTACCAACAACACTCATCATATCAGGAGTGGCCACTGCCACATCAAAATCAAGCCAGCCATCCTCTATTCTTTCAGCCAGATCCTCATCACCAACTACATCGGCTCCGGCCTCCTGGGCCTCCTTAACCTTCTCTCCCCTGGCAAAGACAATAATCTTCAGCTCCTGTCCGGTGCCGTGAGGGAGAACTACAGTTCCCCGCACCTGCTGGTCTGCATGTTTGGGGTTAACACCCAGTTTACCGGTCAGTTCAATGGTCTCATCAAAACCGGCATTGGCTATTTCCTTGACCACTGCCACTGCTTCCTGCAGCGGATAAAGCCTTTCCCGATCAAACTCCTCCAGCTGTGACTGATATCGACGTCCCATTATTAATACCTCCCTGTGGTAATAACGGATCTCTCCTCCCACATATTATTCAACCAGAATCCCCATCGAACGGGCAGTGCCCTTGATCATGCTCATGGCAGATTCTAAGGTGTCTGCATTAAGATCTCTCATCTTGATTTTGGCGATCTCCTCTACATCCTTAAGACTTACCGTTGCCACTTTTTCAACATCCGGTTCTCCGGAAGCGGTCTCAATCCCGGCCTTCTTCTTTAAGAGATCAGAAGCAGGTGGGGTCTTGGTAATAAAGGAAAAGGAACGATCCGAATAGACATCTATTTCCACCGGAATCAGCATCCCTGCCTGGTCGGCAGTCTTCTCATTGAAGGCCTGGCAGAACTCCATAATATTTACCCCATGCTGACCCAGAGCAGGGCCCACCGGGGGAGCAGGATTGGCCTCACCGGCCGGTATCTGCAGCTTAATCTGTCCAATAACCTTTTTAGCCACCATTGCCACCTCCTTTTATCAAACTTCCTCCACCTGATCAATGGTAACTTCCAGCGGTGTTTCACGACCAAACATGGAAACAAGAACCTTCATGGTTCCCTTCTCTGCATTTATCTCCTCTATCTCTCCAATAAACTCCTCGAAGGGACCATCTATAATCCTCACACTCTGTCCCAGTTCAAAGTCAATCTCAATGGTACCCTTTTCAACACCCATCTTGCGCAGAATGGAGCTGACTTCCTCCTCCTGAAGAGGAATGGGTTTGGTACCTGAACTGACAAAACCAGTTACACCGGGCGTATTGCGTACAACATACCAGGAATCATCATTCATAATCATCTCCACCAGCACATAGCCGGGAAAGATCTTCTTCTTTGTAATCTGGCGCTGTCCCTGTTTACGTTCGATCTTTTCTTCCACCGGCACCAGAATCCTGAAGACCAGGTCCTGCATACCGGTAGATTCCATTCTCTTTTCCAGGTTGGCCTTCACCTTGTTTTCATGTCCAGAATAGGTATGAACAACATACCATTCTTTCTCCTCTTCCATAATAAAAGGGACCTCAATTCTCCAGGCCCCTCACCCCCCTCTGGAATTCACTTCATTTAAAATAAGATGGGACCGATAATCCTAAAGATCAGATCAACAGCACCGATAAAGATACCGAGAGCCACCACAGCCACCACAACCACTACTGTATAAGACATCAGTTCATCCCGACTGGGCCAGGTTACCTTCTTCATTTCATTCTTAACCTGCCGTAAAAAGGTAAGGATTCTTGATGGCAGGCTCTGCTTCTTTTTTTTCTTGGCCATAAAATCTCTCCATCCCTCTTAACTACTATTTTGTTTCTTTATGCACAGTATGCGCGTTACAGGAGGAGCAGTACTTCTTCAGTTCCATTCTTCCCCTCAGGTTCTGTTTATTTTTAGTTGTATTATAGTTTCTTTCCTTGCACTCTGTACATTCCAGGGTAATTTTTTCCCGCAAGGGGATCCACCTCCTCACCGGCATTTCCGCTATTTAAAATATCATAAACAGTTATAAAAGTCAAGGCTTA
>CAZXKH010000017.1:0-13926 GCA_964641385.1 uncultured Clostridia bacterium
TAACTGGGTTAAGACTGCCGGTGCTACAGCATCAGGCCATTCTACGATACCAGTATTTATTTCTTCTGCCACAGCTTTCGGGGCCGAAACTATTATTACTGTCAGAAGTAGACATGCTATCATCAGGACAGTAAGTTTGCTTTCACCTCCTTAACAGATGATACCATCCATCAGCAAAGATCTTCTACAACATCAAGTTCAACCTATTTTCGGTAAGAAGTTTACCTGCAAACTTTCTTTGCTGGAGAAGTCACTTAATATTGAGCAGTATCTTTCCACACTCTTTAGACTGCATTAGTTCAAAGGCCTCCTGATAATCCTCCAGCTGAAAGGAATGGGTAATTACTTTATCTATTTCCAGGCCACTTTTCAGCAGGCCCTCCATCCTGTACCAGGTATCAAAGATTTTGCGGCCATTTATCCCCAGCAGCTTAATTTCCTTAAAGATAATATCCTCTGCCAGCCTGAGGGGAACCCTTTCCTTTGGAATGCCCAGCAGGACTGCAGTGCCGCCCTTATCTAAAAACTGCAGGCCACTGTTAATGGCCCTGGAATTTCCTGACATCTCCAGCAGCACCTCTGCCCTCAGGTCTAAGGCCAGATCCTTAAGCTGTTTTTTATTGACATTGAGTGTATAATCTGCCCCCAGTCTATTGGCCAGCCTGAGCCTGTAGGGGCTGAGATCGGTGATCAGAGTTGTGCTGGCACCTGCTTTTTTGGCAATCAGTAGCGAAAATAGACCGATGGGGCCGGCCCCGGTGATTAGAACCCTTTTTCCCGTCAGTGATTCTTTAAAGGAGGCATAGACTGCATTTCCAAGGGCATCCATTACTGCTGCTGTCTTTTCTGGCATCCAGGAGGGCAGGGGCCAGATATTTCTGGCCGGTACAGCTACATATTCAGCAAAGGCTCCGTTAACATCAACACCACCTATCTCCACCTCCCTGCAGATATGTGCCTGCCCGGTGTGACAGTAGTGGCAGCGGCCACAGATAAAATGCATCTCTGCCGTTACGTAATCCCCCACCTGACAGCCTTTGACTTCCCTTCCCAGATCAAGTATTTCGCCGCAGAACTCATGGCCGAAGATCAGGGGCGGAGTTATTCTGTTGCGGGCCCAGCTTCCCCAGTTATAGATCTCCAGATCGGTGCCACAGAGGGCTGCCTCTTTAACTCTGATTAAGACCTGATCTGGTTTGACTTCAGGGATGAGTACCTCTTTAATCAGGGCTCCCTTTTTTGCTCTCTCTTTAACCAGGGCCTTCATTCTGTCTGCCATTGGCTGCTCCTTTCTGTATCATCGGTATTTTATACAATAGATATAAAGTATGTTTATATAAAATATGTAACCAATATATTGGTTGTTTATGGGTAATATTTTAATAGTTATTGATGTAAAAGTCAAACCCATTTATAGTGGGAATACAAGTTTTAAATGGCTATTAAGTCTTATCTCTCCAAAAGAAACTTTTTTTACTGTTAATAGCTGATAAATACATTTATTTTTTATATTATCCTCTATTTTTCTTCTCTTCTCCCCATTAATGCCATTGCAGCTTTTGCTATCGGCATGGTCTCAGGGGGGATAGGGGGTCTTTTTTCTTAGGCTCTTTAAACATAAAAAACCAGGCCCTCTGTTTGACATTAAGGGGGGTGCCTGCTATAATTAAACCAAATATCAGTCAGGCATTCTGGGAGTGAAAAAGACTGCAGAAGCTGAAGTTATTTTTACGGCTAATTAAATTTGAACATACCATCTTCGCTCTACCCTTTGCCTATCTGGGAGCCATTATTGCTGCTCAGGGGATTCCGGCTGGCCGGGATCTCTTTCTGATAACCCTGGCCATGGTTGGAGCCCGAAGTGGTGCCATGGGCTGGAACAGGCTGGTGGATAGAAGGGTTGATGCCAAAAACCCCAGGACTGAGAACCGGCTGCTTCCCAGGGGTTTACTCTCCAGAAAAGAGGTTTTATTTTTTGTCTTTTTCTCACTGGCAGTCTTCTTTTTTGCAGCTGCCATGCTGAATCCACTGACCCTGATGCTATCACCGGTGGCTCTTTTTTTGCTGATCTTTTATTCCTATTCCAAACACTTTACTGCCCTTTCACACCTGCTGCTGGGCCTGACCCTGGCTGCGGCTCCGGTGGGGGGGTTTATTGCTGTTGAGGGACGTCTGGCTTTAGAGGCCATGCTTTTGGGGGCAGCTGTTTTATTCTGGGTGGCCGGTTTTGATATTATCTATTCCCTGCAGGACTATGATTTCGATCAGCGGGAGGGGCTCTTTTCATTGCCGGTACGGATTGGAATCGATGAAAGTCTTACTCTGACGAGGGTTTTTCATTTTTTAACCCTGGTCTTTCTAATTATTTTGGGATTAATATTAAATTCTGGTCTTTATTATTTGCTGGGTCTTTTGGTGGTGGCAGGGCTTCTTTTTATCGAGAACTATATTATCTCCAGCCGTGATTTAAGCCGGATTAACCTTGTTTTTTTCAAGATCAATGGAATGGTCAGTCTGGTATTGCTCTTATTTACCCTGCTGGACTATCTTTTAACTTAATTTCAAATATGGAGCTGAGCCTATGCTGTTTAATGCAACTAAAGAGTTACTTCCCATTCAGGAAAAGGTAATGGCTGGTGAGGCTTTGAGCCTTGAAGATGGCATCACCCTGATGGAGACTGATGATCTGTTATCACTTGGTGCCCTGGCACAACGGGTGCGCCAGGAGAAGAATGGAGACCGGGCTTTCTTTATTCAAAACCGGCATATCAATCCCACCAATATCTGTGCTACTTTATGCCCCCTCTGTGCCTTTGGCCGGGAGGAGGAAGACGAGGGCGCCTACAGCCTGACCTTGGAAGAGGTGGAGGAAAAGGTCCTTAATACTTCTCAGGCTGTCAGTGAATTCCATGTGGTGGGTGGAAACAACCCCAAGCTGGGGTTGGATTACTACCGGGATCTCTTGCAGCTGATCAAGGAGCTGAGACCCGGGGTTCATATCCAGGGTTTTACAGCCGTGGAGATAGACTTTTTAAGCCAAAGGCACTCCTTACCAGTTTCCAGGGTGCTGGAAATATTGAAAGAGGCAGGCCTGGGTTCTTTGCCCGGGGGAGGAGCTGAGATCTTCAGTCCCCGGGTCAGGAAGAAGATTGCGCCTCACAAAGTAAGTGGTCAGCGCTGGCTGGAGGTGATGGAGGCTGCCCATCAACAGGGATTAAAGACCAATGCTACCATGCTTTACGGGCATTTTGAAACAGCTCAGGAAAGGGTTGAACACCTGCTTGAGCTGCGCAATCTGCAGGAAAGAACCGGGGGTTTCCAGACCTTTATCCCACTGGCCTTCCATCCTGAGAATACTGCCTTTTCTTCTCTTATACCCACTACCGGTTATGATGATCTCAGGGTCCTGGCTGTCTCCAGGCTAATGTTAAATAACTTCCCTCACATTAAGGCCTTCTGGATTATGATTGGACCCAAACTGGCTCAGGTTTCACTCAATTTTGGAGTTGATGACCTTGACGGGACAGTGGTTGAGGAGAGGATTACCCATGCGGCAGGGGCCAGAACAGGACAGGCCCTGACCAAAAAGGAGATTATCAGGCTTATTCGTCGGGCCGGATTCAGGCCGGTGGAAAGGGATACACTCTACCGAATTATCAGGGAGTATTAAGACTATGACTTACCTCAGGCTGGGTAGTATAGAGTATCAGAATACATTGCCCATCAATTACAGGCTAAAAGAAGAGCTGGAAAGGAGACTGGCAGTAGAGGAATACCGCCTTATCTTCTCCTACCCCTCAGAACTGAACAGGATGCTGGGGGAGGGGGAGCTGGATCTGGCCTTTGTCTCCTCTATTTATTATGCCCTTCATGCTGATAGTTTTTTGATTCTACCGGGGCTGTCCATTAGTTCTGCCGGTCAGGTAAAGAGTGTCCTGCTCTTTTCTACCCGTCCTCTGGAGCAGGTAAAAAGGGTGGCTCTACCCCATACTTCGGCTACCTCCATTAATATGCTGCAGATCCTTTTGGAGGAGCTCTCCCGGTATCAGGTAGAGTATATCCATACCCGCTCCTCCTTAGAGGAGATGCTTGCCGGGGCAGAGGCTGCTTTATTGATCGGTGATCAGGCCCTGCAGGCCAGGGAGAAGGCCAGGGATTTGAAGGTCTTTGATCTGGGCCAGCTCTGGTTTCAGCATACAGGAGAGGTGATGGTCTATGCCCTCTGGGTTCTGAGTTCTGGGGTGGAGTCTGAACAACCACGGAGGCTGGCAGCCGTGCATCGTTCCCTTTTGGCAGCCAGAGACTGGGGGCTATCACATCTGGAGGAGATACAGAGGGCTTCCAGCCTTGAAGATAAGAAGGCAGAGGATTATTATCGTCATCTGGGTTACAGGCTTGATGAGGCAGAAAAGAGAGGTTTAAAGACTTTTTATCAGGAGGCTTTCAGGGCCGGGCTCTTGTCGGAGCCAGTCAAACCTCTGTACTGGAGGGAAAGGAATGAATAATGTCTCTCTTCTCCAGCAGATCCTAAAGGGTAATTCTCTCAGTGCCGGGCAGGGACTCATCCTCTATCAGCTGCCCCTTATTCAGCTGGGTTCTTTAGCCACTGAGATCAGGTTTCACCACCACCCAGAGCGTCAGGTAACCTTTGTGATGGATCGTAACATCAACTACACCAATGTCTGTACTTCCGGCTGTCTCTTCTGTGCCTTTTGTACTCAGGAGGCTTCTGATGAGGCCTTTATCCTCTCCCGGAAAGAGATGGCTGAGAAGATTGAAGAGATGGTGGAGCTGGGAGGAACACAGCTCTTAATACAGGGGGGTTTGCATCCCGGGCTTGATCTGGACTATTTTCTGGATCTATTCTCCTGGATCAAGAGCAACTTTACAGTCCACATCCATTCCCTCTCACCCCCAGAGATCTGGCATCTTAGCGATCTTTCCGGTCTTTCTCTGAGAGATGTTCTTTCACGGCTGCAGCAGGCAGGGCTGGATTCTTTGCCTGGAGGAGGGGCTGAGATCCTTGTGGATCGGGTGCGTTCCCGTATCAGCCCCAACAAAATTGGATGGCGGCAGTGGATGGAGGTAATGGAGGAGGCCCATCAGCTGGGAATGCCCACCACAGCCACCATGATGTTTGGAACTATTGAGACCCGGGAGGAGAGGATTAAACACCTCTGCCGGATTCGCCAGCTGCAGGAAAGAACAGGTGGTTTTACGGCCTTTATTCCCTGGCCCTTTCAGCCGAAAAACACCAGACTGGGAGGGGAGGGGGTTACAGCCTTTGAGTACTTACAGCAGCTGGCCATCTCCCGTTTAATGCTGGATAACATTCAAAATATTCAGGCCTCCTGGGTAACCCAGGGAGAGGCTATTGGTCAGCTGGCTCTGGCCTTTGGAGCCAATGATATGGGGGGGACCATGATCGAGGAGAATGTGGTGCGGGCGGCAGGAACCTCACATTCTTTATCCTGTAAGAGACTGCTGCAGCTGATCAGGGAGGCAGGTTTTGTCCCGGTGCAGCGGAACACCCTCTATCGTCGACTCAGAGTTTACAGCAGCTGATTATTTTTATTGAATACTAAGGGGGAAATATAATTATCCTAAGGGGAGAGTGTACTACTCTCTCTTTTTTGTCTTTATAATAGTGAATAAAAATGGGCGATAAAGGATGATTGGTCGAGAAATCGGGAATAAATGATAGAAATAAACTTAAAATTACTTCAGGCAGTATTTGCAAAATAATAATAGTAGGTTATCATATTAACCAGAAAGGTCAAATAAGGTCAAAAGATGAGCAGGTGAGCAAAATGCGTAATCTAGTAGACCAGATAGAGTTTTATTTAAAAAAAAGGATCGAGGAAGAGACAGGGGGCAGTATCGAGCTGCAGCGACGCCAGCTGGCAGAGGCCTTTAACTGTGTTCCCTCTCAGATCAATTATGTACTGAAGACCCGATTTTCTCTGCAGAGTGGATATATAGTTGAAAGCCAGCGTGGTGGCGGTGGCTATATCAGGATTACCAAGATTAACTTTGATTCAAAGAAGGATCTCCTGGAGGAGGTCTATTCCAATCTGGGGGAGAAAATATCACAGCGCCAGGCCTATCAGCTGCTTCAGCGACTGGAGGAGGAAGAGTACTTAACTTCCAGGGAGGCAGATCTTCTGCGGACCATGATGCACAGAAGGGTGCTGGGAGTTAAACTTCCCCTGCGGGATCTGCTTCGGGCCCGTCTGCTTAAAGGGATCTTTCGCATCCTGCTTAAGGAAGAATCTTAGCTGGAGGTGAGCTTAAGATGTTATGTCAGGAATGCAATCAGCGTCAGGCCTCTGTTCATCTGACCAGAATAATTAATAATCAAAAGACAGAGGTCTTCCTCTGTGAAGAATGTGCCCAGAATAAGGGTGAATTCAATCTGGCCGGTGAGCCCTTTTCCTTTCATAATCTGCTCTCAGGGATTCTCAATCCCTCCCAGCAGAAGGGAGTAAGGAATGTAGGATACAGGGATTCCAGCAGGACCTGTGATCTCTGTGGCCTGACTTACAGTGATTTTGCCCGACAGGGGCGTTTTGGTTGCAGTGATTGTTATCAGCAGTATGAGGGTCAACAGCTTGATAAGCTTTTGCGTCGTATTCACGGCAGCAGTGAGCATACCGGTAAGATTCCTCGCCGTAAGGGGGGAGATATGAAGAAAAGAAAGGAGCTTCAGTCCTTAAAGGAGAGGCTACAGCAGGCAGTTGAAAAGGAAGCCTTTGAAGAGGCTGCAGTCCTCAGAGATAAGATTCGTGAACTGGAGAATGAACTGTAGGTTAATCAGGGGGTGAGAGAGTGTCTTTAAAGGATATTATCAACAACAGGGTCAGTGCCTGGATGAAGGTAACCGGTCCTCATTCTGATGTGGTGATCAGCAGCAGGGTGAGGCTGGCCCGTAACCTTCAGCAGCTTCCCTTCCCCGGGCAGGCAAGTAATGAGGCACTGCAGGAGGCATTTAAGCAAATTAAGGAGGTTGCAGAGAAGAGGCTGGAGCAGAAGGGTTTTGTATTTTCTGCCATTGACCGGCATCCGACCCGGCAGCGCAAACTGCTGGTGGAGAAGCATCTAATCAGCCCCGCCATGGCTGCTCCCGGCACCTCCAGGGCGGTGATTATTAACCAGGAGGAGACAGTTAGTATTATGGTTAATGAGGAGGATCACCTCCGTCTGCAGTGTATACTCTCCGGTCTCAGCCTGGAGGATGCCTGGCAGAGGATGGATGAGCTTGATGACCTGCTGGAAGAGGATCTTACCTATGCTTTCAGTGAAAAGAGAGGTTATTTAACCACCTGTCCTACCAACATCGGTACCGGTTTGCGGGCCTCGGTAATGGTTCATCTCCCGGCTCTGGACATGGTTGAGCGGTCGGAGCAGATTCTATCCACTATCTCCCAGCTGGGTCTGGCTGTCAGGGGCCTTTATGGAGAGGGAACAGGAGCAGCTGCTAATATCTATCAGCTCTCCAATCAGGTGACCCTTGGCCAGCGTGAGGAGGAGATTATTGAAAATTTGACCGGTGTTACTGGACAGATTATCGATCAGGAGCAGAGTGCAAGGGAGTTTTTACTGCGGGAGAAGAAGGATGATCTAAGGGACAGGATAATGAGGTCCTTTGGGGTCTTGAAATATGCTCATCAGATCTCCAGCCAGGAGGCAATGAAGCTGCTTTCGGATGTAAGGCTGGGTATCGATTTGGGTCTAATTGAGGACCTGGAGTCCAGTATTCTCAGTGAATTGATGGTTCTGATCAGACCGGCCTTCTTGCAGCAGCTGGAGGGAGAGGAGCTCTCAGCTTCAGAGCGGGATTTGCGTCGGGCAGCCCTGATCAGAAAGAGGATGCGCCTTGACTGAGCGGTCTTTACTGTTTCTACCAGGGATGATCATAGCTTTCGAATAAACTTTGGTCCAAGAATATATTCTTTGGCGTAGAGACTATGGAAAGGGGAGGTATTGATTATGTTTGGTCGTTTTACAGAACGAGCAAAAAAAGTAATGATTCTGGCAGAGGAAGAGGCCAAGAGTCTCAACCATAATTATGTGGGTACAGAGCATCTGCTGCTGGGTCTGATCAGAGAGGGTCAGGGTGTAGCAGCAAGGTCTCTAAAGAATGTGAAGGTAGATCTGGAGGCTGTAAGGGAGAAGATCGAAAATATAGTGGGTCGAGGTGAAAATGACCCCCAGGGCAAGCTGGGCTTTACTCCCCGTTCCAAGAAGGTATTGAACCTGGCTCTGGAGGAGGCCAGACGCCTTGGTCACAACTATATTGGTACTGAGCACCTGCTCCTTGGTCTCATCAGGGAGGGAGAGGGTGTGGCAGCCAGAGTTCTCAGGGAGCTGGGGGCTGATATCAAGCAGATTCAGAAGGAGATTATAAATCTTCTGGGAGGTATGAACCCCACAACTGCCGGTAAGGAAAAGCGCAGCAGTACTCCCACCCTTGATGAGTACAGCCGTGATCTCACTGACCTGGCTCAGAACGGAAAGCTGGATCCCGTCATTGGCCGGGAGAAGGAGATTGAACGTGTTATTCAGGTCTTAAGTCGAAGAAAGAAAAACAACCCTGTTCTGATTGGAGAACCGGGAGTGGGGAAGACTGCCATCGCCGAGGGACTGGCTCAGAAAATAACGGAGGAGAATGTTCCCGATATTCTGCTGAAGAAAAGGGTGATTACCCTTGATCTCAGCTCCCTGGTGGCCGGATCCAAATACAGGGGAGAGTTTGAGAAGCGCTTGAAGGGAGTTATGGAGGAAATCAGGCAGTCAGGAGATGTGATCATCTTTATTGACGAGCTGCATACCTTAGTGGGTGCCGGTGCGGCTGAGGGAGCCATCGATGCTGCCAACATCCTCAAGCCCTCACTGGCCCGGGGTGAGCTGCAGTGTATTGGTGCCACCACCCTTGATGAATACCGTAAACATGTGGAAAAGGATGCTGCCTTAGAACGCAGATTCCAGCCGGTAATGGTTGATGAATCGACACCGGCCGAGACCATAGAAATTCTAAAGGGTCTCCGTGACCCCTATGAAGCCCATCACCGGGTTAAGATCTCGGATCAGGCTATTAAGGCTGCAGTTGATCTTTCACACCGTTATGTAGCCGATCGCTTCCTTCCTGATAAAGCCATCGATCTCATCGATGAAGCCAGCTCCAGAGTCAGGCTGCAGCAGAATACTAGGCCACCTGAGATTAGGGATCTCCATGAAAAGCTGGAGGAGCTGGAAAAGGAGAAGGAGGCTGCTGTCAAATCACAGGAGTTTGAAAAAGCAGCCAGCTTAAGAGATCGAGAGGAAGAGCTTAGAAAAGAAGTGGAAGAGACCCAGCAGGAATGGGAGAATGAAAAGGGAATGAATGAATCCATTGTCACCTCCGAGGATATTGCCCATGTTGTCTCCAGCTGGACCGGGGTACCGGTAACCAAGCTGGCTGAAGAGGAGACCGAGAAGCTGTTGCGTTTAGAAGAGGTCATTCATGAAAGGGTTGTGGGACAGGATGAGGCTATCGGTGCTCTTTCCCAGGCTATTCGCCGGGCAAGGGCCGGTCTTAAGGATCCCAAAAGGCCCATCGGTTCCTTTGTCTTTCTGGGACCAACAGGGGTTGGAAAGACAGAGCTGGCCCGGGCCCTGGCCGAGGCCCTCTTCGATGATGAGGAGGCCATGGTTAGAATAGATATGTCTGAATATATGGAGAAGCATGCTGTCTCCCGTCTGGTTGGTGCACCTCCCGGCTATGTGGGTTATGAGGAGGCCGGGCAGTTGACTGAAAATGTACGCCGCCGGCCCTATTCTGTCATTCTGCTGGACGAGATTGAAAAGGCTCACCCCGAGGTCTTTAATATCCTGCTCCAGATCTTTGAAGATGGTCAGCTGACAGATGCTCAGGGAAGGACAGTAGACTTTAAGAACACGGTACTGATTATGACCTCCAATGTTGGTGCCAACCTCATTGAGCGCAGTACCGGGGTTGGATTTAAGACCGAAGAGGATGAAGAGGGAGTCTATCAGAACATGAAGGAGCGGGTAACCGGTCAGCTGCGGAAAACCTTCCGGCCTGAGTTTTTAAACCGTATTGATGAGGTAATAGTCTTCCATGCTCTGAATAAGGCTCATATCCGGGAGATAACCGATCTAATGCTTGATGAGCTGCGGGAGAAGATCAATGAGCGTGGGATGGAGGTTGAGATCTCCGATGACGCCAAAAAGCTTCTGGCAGAGAAGGGTTATGACCGGGAGTACGGTGCCCGTCCCCTGCGCAGGACGATACAGAAGTTGATTGAAAATCCACTCTCAGAAAAAATGCTCAGAGAAGAGTATAATGAGGGTGATACCATCTCCGTGGATATCGAAGAGGAAGAGCTGGTTTTTAAAAAATAGTCTGCCCATATCTTGTAATTAGGCGTAAAAAATGATATAATAAGAACACAAGCATTATTATTTCAATTATGCCTGCAGAAAGGGCAATTATGGGTAAAGAGAAAACTGATTATCTCTGCTCTGAATGTGGCTACCGAACTCCTCGCTGGTTTGGCAGGTGCAATCGGTGTCAGAGCTGGAATACACTTGAAAAACAAGGGGGAACCGAAAGTGTGACTGAGGCTGATAGTTCTCGACCATCAGCGGTACCGGTTCCCATTGTTGAGATCAAAGAAAAAAGAGAGCTTCGCATCTCCACTCAGAGCCAGGAGCTGGACCGGGTCCTGGGTGGTGGTATGGTCCCCGGTTCAGTTATTCTGCTGGGAGGGGATCCCGGGATTGGAAAGTCCACTCTGCTGCTGCAGACCTCATTTTTTTTGGCTGCAGGTGGAGGGTGTGTATTATATATTTCTGGTGAAGAATCGGGTGAACAGATTAAATTAAGGGCCCAGCGTTTGGGGGCCCTTAATGATCATTTATACATCTTAGCTGAGACTGATCTGGAGCTGATTCTGAAGGCTGTAGAGAAACTTAATCCCGTCTTTGTTGTTATAGATTCTGTACAGTCGATAAGGAGAGCAGGCCTTAAATCTCTGCCTGGCAGTATTAAGCAGGTTCAGGAAGTAACCTCTCAGCTGGTACAGCTGGCCAAGGGAAAGGGTATTACCCTGGCTCTCATCGGACATGTCACCAAGGAGGGGGCACTGGCAGGCCCCAAGCTGCTGGAGCATATGGTGGATACTGTCCTCTATCTTGAAGGTGAAGAGGATAAGGGTTATCGGATTCTGAGAGGGGTCAAGAACCGATATGGAGCCACCAGGGAACTTGGTGTCTTTCAGATGACTGCTGATGGACTGGAGGAGGTAAAAAACCCCTCACGTTTCTTTATTGAGCAGCGACCCACCGGTGTCTCGGGTTCGGTGATTGTTCCCTGTATGGAGGGTAGCAGACCCCTGCTGGTTGAGCTGCAGGCCCTTGTCACACAGAAGAGCTTTGGTAATCCGAGAAGGATGACCTCAGGTATTGAATTTAACCGTCTGGTTTTATTAATTGCTGTGCTGGAAAAACACCTGGGTTTAAGGTTATCCGAACAGGATATTCATCTTAACCTCCCCGGTGGTTTGAAGCTGGAGGAGCCGGGTCTTGATCTGGGGGTTTTGGCAGCAATTATATCCAGCTTTCATGATCTTCCCCTGCCACCGGAGCTGGCAGTGGTGGGAGAGATTGGCCTGGCCGGTGAGATCAGGACAGTGGTTGATCTCAAACAAAGGATTAGGGAGGTACAGAAGCTTGGTTTCAGCTCCATAATTATTCCCGAGGATCGACACCTTAAGCTGGATGAAGTGGATAATGGTCAGCTGACAATAATGCGGGTGGGGAGTATAGAAGAGGTTAATGATCTTGTCTTAACGGGGTGAGGAAATGGACAAAGAAATAATCGATACCGACTTTTCGGAGATACTTAAACTGCTGGCACCGGGAACTCTCTTTCGTGAGGGACTGGAGAATATGCTCCGGGCTCAGACAGGAGGGTTAATTGTTGTTGGTGATAATGAGGAGGTCCTGGGCAGTGTGGATGGAGGCTTTAATATTAACAGCCCTCTGACACCCTCCCGCCTCTATGAGCTGGGCAAGATGGATGGGGCCATTGTTATCTCCTCTGATACCGATCGGATCTTATGTGCCAATGCTCAGCTGATTCCCGATCCCAATATCCCCTCTGATGAAACCGGAACCAGACACAAGACTGCTCAGCGAATGGCCAAACAGACCGGTGAGCTGGTAATTGCTATCTCACAGCGACGTAACATTATTACTCTTTATTACTGTGATAAGCGTTATGTGCTGGAGGATATACGAGTTATCCTTACCAAGGCCAACCAGGCTATTCAGACCCTGGAAAAGTACAGGTCAGTCCTTGATCAGGCTTTAACGGATCTCAGTGCTCTGGAGTTTGAAGACCTGGTGACCTTTACCGATGTGGCCACTGTTATCCAGCGAGCAGAGATGGTTCATCGCATAGGCCTGGAGATTGAGGGCTATATTATCGAAATGGGTGTTGAGGGCCGCCTGATTCAGATGCAGCTGGAAGAACTGCTCTCAGGAGTAGTGGAAGAGGGACTGCTGGTGATCAGAGACTATCTCCTGGAAGAGGAAGAGGAGGTTGAGGAGGAGCCGGATTCAATTTTTAATGAACTGGCGCTGACCACCTCTGACGATCTTTTAAGCCTGACCACCATCAGTAAAAAGCTGGGTCATGGAGCCACCATGAATGCCCTTGATTTATCGGTATCTCCCAGGGGCTTCAGGCTGCTCAAAAAAATACCCCGTCTGCCAATGAGTGTTATCGATAATCTGGTGGCAACCTTCGGTAACTTTCAGGAGATACTAAGTGCCTCCACCGATGAACTGGATGATGTAGATGGAGTGGGAGAGGTTAGAGCCAATGCCATTAAAGAGGGTTTAAAGAGGCTGCGCGATCAGGTTCTTCTTGACAGACATATCTGATTTTGACAGCATTAATGTCGGGTGGTATAATAAAATCCAAAAAGGAAGATTTTGTATGGAGGTTTTAGGTTATGTTTGAAATTGGTGATAAAATCGTATATCCCATGCATGGGGCAGGAACTATAGTCGGTATTGAAGAGAAGGAAGTTCTGGGCGAAAAGAAAAAATATTATATCATGCAGCTTCCCATTGGAGAAATGAAGGTTATGATACCTCTTGATAAGGTGGATGAAATTGGGCTCAGGGGTGTTATCGACTCCAGTGTTGTAGAGGAGATCTATCGTCTTTTGAAGGGTGAAAAATCAGAGATGTCCCAGAACTGGAACCGTCGTTACCGGGCCAATATGGAGAAGATCAAGACCGGTGATATCTACGAGGTGACTGAGGTGGTGCGCAACCTAACTCTCAGAGATCAGGAGAAGGGGCTCTCCACCGGAGAGAAGAAAATGTTAAACAATGCCCGTCAGATCTTAATTAGCGAGCTGGTGCTGGCTGAGGATAGTGATGAGGAGGAGATAGAAGCAGCCATCGAGGAGATCTTTGTCCTAGAGGAAGATGAAGATGAAGATGAGGAGGAATAAATAAAAATATTTTCATTTTTGGGGAATGGTTTTCCCATCTTTGTCTAATAATAGATAAGGAAGGAGGTGGCTGTAGTGTTAAATAAAATTCTACGCGTTGTTTCAATTGGTATTGGAGTTCTAATGGGATACAATTTTATCAGTGTTTTTGCCTTTGGCCAGGAGGTACTGCTTCGCCCTGGCGGTAGTGAGGTCTTTTTTCTTACCTATAAGTCTCTGGGGGCTTTTGTTGGAGGGGTGGTTGGTTTCTTTGTGATCCCCTATTTTTTTTATTCCTTTTATCGATTTTTAACCGGTCTGGAAAGCAGGGTACAAAAGCTGCCCTTACAGGATATACTGGCCGGTGCTATAGGGGTTGTAGTTGGACTTATAATTGGTATTTTAATATCCTTTG